>NZ_JBNPXF010000007.1:0-145737 GCF_050433445.1 Kroppenstedtia sanguinis
CGTTCGGTGATTCGCAAAAAACGGCCCTTTTACGGGCGGAAAGCATCCATCCTCTTTCCGAACCGGTTGAATCGAGAGTTTACCGCCGAGGTTCCGTTACGTCGTCTCGTAACGGATATTACCTACGTTCGAATGGGGAACTCCTTTGCTTACCTGTCGGCAGTACAAGATTTGTATAACAATGAGATCGTTTCCTGGTCCCTGTCGAAGCGTAATGATCTGGAGCTGGTTCTGGATTCGTTGGAGCGGCTTAAGGAGAAAGGATCTCTAAAGGATGTACTTCTACACTCGGATCAAGGTTTTCAGTATACCTCCCGGACGTATGCCCACCGTTTGAAGAGCTACGGGATGTTAGGAAGCCATTCGCGTCGTGGGAATTGCTTTGACAATGCTTGAATCGAATCGTTCTTCTCCCATCTGAAAACAGAGAAGCTTCACCTCACGCAACCAAAGACTTTTGAGGAAGCCTACCAAGCCGTCGAGGAATACATCACCTTCTACAACCAAGAGCGTTTCCAGAAAAAATTGGGCGACTTTTCCCCTGTTGAGCATCGGGAAAAAGTCGCCGCATAACCGTTCTTTTTTTCATTGTCTACTTGACGGGGTCAAGACCAATGGACCCTTTGATTTTATATCGAACCGATTTAGCCGATCGTCTTGAATTTGCGCATGTTTTCGGTGATAGCCACTTCCGTAGGCAGGCGTTCCATGCTGGAAGCACCAAAGAAGCCGACGATCCCTGTGGTGTTTTTCAGAACATAGTCCGCATCCTCAGGTTCAGCGATCGGGCCTCCGTGACAGAGGACGAGGATCTCCGGGTTCACTTCTTTAGCCGCATCATGCATCGCCTGTACTCGCTCCACCGCCTCATCCAGGGTGAGTGCGGTCTTGGCCCCGATGTTGCCGGAAGTAGTCAAGCCGACATGGGGCACCAACACATCCGCTCCCGCTTCGGCCATTTTCCGCGCCTGCTCTTCATCAAAGACATAAGGTGCGGTCAACAATCCGAGCTGATTCGCTTCCCGGATCATCTCCACCTCCTTATCAAAACCCATCCCAGTCTCCTCCAGGTTAGCCCGGAAGTTTCCATCCATCAGACCCACGGTGGGGAAATTTTGCACGCCGGTGAAGCCCATTTCCTTCAATTGTTTCAGGAAGACGGGCATCAGCCGAAAGGGATCGGTGCCGCAGACGCCAGCCAACACCGGTGTATCCTGGACCACCGGCAATACTTCTGCGGCCATTTCTACCACAATCGCATTGGCATCGCCGTAGGGGAGCAGGCCTGCCAGAGAACCTCGTCCCGCCATGCGGTAACGACCCGAGTTGTAGATGATGATCAGATCGGTTCCGCCGGCTTCAGCACACTTGGCCGACAGACCCGTCCCCGCTCCCGCCCCGACGATCGGGCGCCCTTCCTTCACTTCCCCATGTAGACGTTGCAGAGCATCCTCTTTGCTGATCATTGGTTTCCCTCCTCTGGTTGTTTGCTCATCCATTCCGAATAGAGTTGATGGAGGCGTTGCACCATGGCATCTGCAAAGGCCGGATCATTGACATTCATATCCAGCTCATGCACTTCCACCACATCCCGGTCGATCTCCTCCCGCAAAGCATGAAACAAGGCTTCATCCGCCGCGGGATCATAGAAGGGTTCCCCCTCTTTGGCAATGGAGGAAACCCCCTTCAGAGGAATGTACAGGGCGACAGGCCCCTTTGCTTGGTTAAGCTTGCGAGCGAGGCGCCGGCCCAGCTCCGCACACTCTTCCGGTGTCGTCCGCATCAAAGTGACTGTGGGGTTGTGCTCAACCAGTCGCCGTTCCAAAAAGGCAGGCGGAACGGTATCCTTAGGCCCAAAGTTTACCATGTCCAGCGCTCCTAGGGAGACCACCTGAGGGATGCCTTTCTCACCCGCCACTTCCAAACGTTGCGGACCCGCTGACAGGACGCCACCCACCAGATCATCAGCCAATTCAGTGGTGGTCAGGTCAAACACCCCGGTGATATAGCCGTCTCGGATCAAGGCCTCCATCGACTGGCCTCCCGTCCCTGTGGCATGAAAAACCAGTACCTCGTAGCCCAGTTCCTCCAGGTGCTTGCGTCCGGCCTCCACTGCCGGTGTGGTCACCCCAAACATGGATGCCCCAATCAGAGGTTTCTTCTCGGACAAGGCAGGGGCTTTCCCTGTCACCATCCCGGCAATCCCCTGGGCTGCATTGCTTAAAATCCGGGATGACACCTGGTTGACTCCTGAGATATCGACGACGGAGTACATCATGGTCACATCCACAGCACCGACATAGGGGCGTGTCTCCCCTGAAGCCATCGTGGATACCATCAACTTCGGCACCCCTACAGGAAGCTCCCGCATCGCTCTTGTAACCAAAGCGGTGCCCCCAGAGCCTCCCAATCCCAGTATGCCATCCAACTGTCCCTCTTGGTACATCTTTTTCACAATTGTGGCGGCACCTTCTGCCATCGTGGTGATGGCGGCCCCACGATCACGGGCATCGATCAGTTCCTGTAATTCTTTACCCGCTGCCTGAGCCACCTCTTCTCGCCGGATATCAGGCTGAATTTGCGGTTCACCGATCACGCCCCCGTCGATCAAGAGGGAGTCCACCCTCATTTCTGCAAGCCGCTCCCGGATGAACTGATACTCCATTCCCTTGGTGTCCAAGGTCCCCAACAACACGACCGTTGCATTTCCATTCTTATTCATTCAGTCACCTCGCCTATGGATTTATTGGCTTGTCCAGTCAAATCCACCAGGCAGTCCTCGACCTTTTCCTTTACTCTGCACAGCCAAGCGTCCCCCGGTTACGGATTTATCCCTGTGTTGCCTTTTCTTGTTCCTTTTTCTCTTGATTCGCTTGTTCCTTTAGCTCAAATTTTTTCACCTTACCCAAACTGTTTTTGGGCAGTTCTTCGAGAAAATGGACTTGAGAAAGCTTGTAAGCCGCCAATTCCTTATGCACATGGGCCAGGATCATCTGCTCCGTCAAAACCGCGTCCTTTTCCAACACCACGTAGGCCCAGGGCAACTCACCCCACATGTCATCCTTGACACCGACCACAGCCACTTCCCGAACTCCATCCAGTTTGCGGATCACTCGCTCCACTTCTGCCGGATACACGTTCTCACCTGCGTCAACTAAAATGACATCCTTATACCGATCCACTATGTACAAAAAGCCCTCTTCGTCAAACTTCCCTGCATCTCCGGTATAATACCAACCATCCCGCAGTACTTTCTTCGTTTCTTCCTCATTGTTCCAATATCTTTGAAACACCTGAAAACCGCGACAGACCACTTCCCCGATTTCCCCTGGGAGCAATTCTTTCCCTGTATCCCGGTCGATGATCCGGATTTCCGAGGCCAACGCTTTTCCTATAGAGTTCATTTTATCCAAGCCCATCTCCGAGCTCCAAAATGTGGCCACTCCGGTAAATTCACTGGCTCCATACATATTGATCATAGTAAAACCGAGTGAATCATATTGACGAATCAGTTCGACAGGCACGTCCGATCCCCCAGTAAGAATCGTCCGCAGTGTGCCCAAATCCCGATTGTCCTCCCACAAGGATGGCAACATCAATTTCAACATCATCGGAACGGCCATCAATTGGGTAGCTCTTTCTTGTTCCGCAAAATCCCAAATATGCACCGGATGGAACTTCGGCATCAATACCATTGTAAACCCTAAGGTCGCAGCGGAAGCAATGGAGACGACTCCGCTGACGTGGAACAGGGGCATCGCGGTCACCATACGATCCTTCTCCCGATAGGTCATAGCGGGAAATGTGGACACTCCGGAATTAAACAGACTTTGATGAGAACTGAGAACTCCCTTCGGTTTCCCGGTGGTTCCCGAAGTATAGAGGATCACAATCGGATCTTCTCCTAAAACCTCTACATTCGGTTCCGATACCGGGTTCTGGCGGAAGATCTCTCCATACTGGGGATGAGCGTCCTCACCGAAGCTGGTTTGAATCATAACATTTAAAAAATCGAGTTTTTCCAAACCGGAGACCAATGAAGAAAATTCTCCATCATAAAACAGTACCTTCGGTTGACTGTCCTTGACGATCCATTCCACTTCAGATGCATTCAATCGAGAGTTCAACGGCACCGCGATCGCCCCGATTTTAGCTGCCGCATAAAATACCGTCGGGAAATAGTGATCAGTAGCACATAGCAGAGCCACCCGATCCCCTTTACGAACATTTTGAGCCAGGAGGTAGTGAGCCAATTGGTTGACCCGCTGATTAAATTCCCGATAAGTATACCTTTGATCAGGAGTGACAATAGCTTCTAAGTCTGGAGTGAGGCTGGCGCGATTTTTCAGAATCAATCCCATGGTGACAGTCATTTCTCCACCTCCAAGTATAAATCCCGATGTTGAACCTCAGATAAATCGTAGTGAAATAGTGCTGTCTGGAGCGACGGGTGTCCATAGCCGGGGGGCAGAACTGTACGACTGTCTCCGGTCTCTTCATCCCGAGACCGGAACGATGTCAAGTTGGCGAGACTTATACTCTAAGGTCTCCGCAGGTTACACAGGCTACTCCTTCTCTAGATGCCTATACGACAGAAGGAATAGTCCCTATCGAGTAATTTAGATCACGGAATATCGACTATTCTACTCTATAAATTCTATACTCCAATCCTTTAAATAGCAAGAATCTCCACCATGAGATCCGAGCTCAAAGGCGAACTTTTTTAACTATACCTAGATTTCTTCCGCTTTATCGGCTTCTCTTGGAATGGAGAGGGAGGCGAAATTCCGAGCAGTTTCCAGTGCCATACCAGCCATCCTCCCCCTCTGCCACTTTCCGAAGGGGGAGAGACATCACCTGCGCCGTTGACCGCTACAACCGCCAGATAGTAGATCCTGCGGGGGTCCAAAGCCTCGGGATGGGTATATTGGTTGGTGGTCACCTCCGCTCCGTTGGCCAGATCCGCCTGACCTGGAGCTGTCCCCATGTACACCCGATATTTGTCCACCTCGGAAGCCCGCCAAGTAAAGGTGAAGCGGCCTTTTATCTCCCGGCTGCATACCGGTTTCCCCGGCTGGGAAGGGGGTATCTGCCCAGGAATCGATGGCCGGTAGGAGTCCGAAGGCGCGGTTTCTCCATAGGCGTTATAAGCCACCACCCGGAACTGGGAATCACCCTTTTTCCCTTGGGCACTCCAATGAGTCCTATTTCCGACATCCACGCTTTCGTAACCCTCGCCCTTGGAAATCAGAACTTTATAACCTTTAGCTCCAGGGACCCGGTTCCAAGTTAGATGGATAGCGGATCCGTTATCCACCCTGGTTCCCGTGGGAGGCGCTGGCTTCGGAGAATAGGTCAGTTCCAGACGGGGAGCATATTTCCCATCGCGATCAACGCCAGTGTAAAATTTTCGATAGCTGCCGTCGATTTCTTCATTAGAAGCTTGCATCACCAGACCAGCTGGGTCGTCGGGATGGCCATACCAGTCCTGCACCAGATGAGTGATATCCCAGTCATACCAACCCTCTGCCGCCCCTGCCGGAAAATCCCTGTCGGCATAGGAGTCACCGATTTCAGGTTGTTTGTTCCAATCGATATCAGCCGGATTCCAACCGACGGGATGAATCTGGATCGTCGTATCCACAGCGTGGTTGGGATATTCATAGTATTTGTACGCCTTGAATTTGGCTCTAATCAGCAATCCCCCCTCCAAGTCCGGAAGTTCGGAGCCAAACTGGATATAAGAACGAGTCTTGCCCACTTGAGTGGCATGGCCCGTCCGCAACTCAGGAGAATGGGGATAGTTATAGTCCGGATATTTTTCCTGTACATAGGTGTCCATCTCGGCTTGGATCCGATGTTGCCTGATCCCGACCCCTCGCTCATCGGTGCTTTTCTCAGCCGGAGGGCTCGATTCTGGGTTTGAGGTCGACTCAGATTCGATTTCCGCCCTTGGGGTTGAATCACCACGGCCTTGTCCTTTTTCTAACTCTGTAACGGAATGGTTTGGCGTTTCCGGCTTTTCCCCAGCATCGACGAAGCTGATCAAGGGCCAGGGCATCATGGCCCAGAGAATAATAAAGACCAACGTCCATACTTGGACTCTCCCCCGCTGCTTTCTCTTATTCATCTGTTTTCCTCATTCCTTGATCTCGTTTTACAAAGTAAGATTCGACTCATCATAGAAATGGGTTTTGTCCTTCTCGGGTCAAAAAGTAGAAATCGGATTCCGAAATATTTTGAACCAGAGGAAACCAGGTGGTTCCTCACCTGAAACCTCTATGTTCCACTTAAAAAATAAAACCATAGAATGATATAGTAATACAAATGATTTATCTTATCAATGTTATTATACTCATTTAGTAGTATACATCTTTGATTAGATACTGAAGGAACTCTATTCAAATTCCTTTACCTGGAGACGCTGTCATAGCGGCGGAGCTACGGATCCATCCCTCCAGACCTGCTTCATCCTATTTTTAGCAAGACAGATACAGATTCTAGTGCTTCTCCCCTCTCAAAACGCAAAGAAAAAAGGACGAGAGAAGATCAACTTCTCCTTCGTCCTCTTGGCCCAATTCCTACTTCCCTCCCGACAACAGGATGGTTTCTTCAAACACCTGCTTGTAAAACGTCCTGCAGTGGGTCACAAATCTTCAGAGTCCCCCTATTTCCCAATCTTCAATCTTTGAGATCAGCACACTCTATTTACAATGAGCCTCCCCGCACCAGCGAGCCATTCCTTCCCTCACCGTCTTCATAGGGGTGGGGTCCGACCTGGAGACTACCCAAGCCACATGTCCATCTGGTCAGATCAAAGCGGTATGGACATCCTCCGTTGGGATGGTGTGCAATTTGGGCACCGAGGTGGGTAGATGGCTTATAAAGAGATTGACGAGGCAGTTCCCATTAGAACAGCCTCGTCAAATTTCCGGTATTTCACTATGTCTAATCACTTCTGATCGTTCACTGATGCAAGAAATACTACCGTCACAACGCCAGGGTGTCTGCCGAATTCAATACTGCCGTTAACGTGGTGCTAGCCTCTGGAACAATAAACATTGACTGGAGCAAGTTCTTTCGAATACAGAGTCCTTCACCGTAAACCCTTCGGAGTCAGAGCTTTAAATCCCCTGGTTATTATGTACCTAGGGTGCTCTCTAAGCCGATAGAGGAAGGTTTTCCGCTCTATTTTTCAGGTATTTGAAATAGGCCATAAAGGCGCGGCGGATTTTCCAGGTGTCCAGGCGGGCTTTGAGGCGATTTACACTCCCACCGACACTGATTTCACAATCACAGGTGATCTGGACCTGACCTTCCTCTTCTTCTCGAAGCGTGAAGAACACATCCAGGATGGTGTGTGTAAAGAAAAGGCGAACCCCGAAGAGTTCTGATTTCCGATAAGCTACGACCTCTCCATGCACTTGCTGTTCTTTCCTGCCAGAGCGGAAATGGAGGATAAATGTGGCGCTCTTCCATTCACCTGTTTCCGGAATATATTTGTACGTGATCCGATTCAACCGGGGAACCCACTGCTTCAGCTGTCCTTCCGTCTCCAAATAATCAAACAGATGTTCCGGTGTGGTCTGGGCATAAGTCTCCATCGATAGATGCATACTTTTCCTCCTCCTTGACCCTGTAGGCCGTTTTCTCTGTTTTTTTCCGTACAGACCGACCTTGTCCATACGGTCAATAATCATAACCCCTTTATTCCCTATCGTAAACTAACATATTTTCACAATCCGTAGGATTCCTTGTCCCAGAGGTTATACAGCGTGTTTTCCCACCTTTACAAAAAACCTCTCCAGGATGCAAATCCCAAAAGAGGTTAAATTTCCGAATATAAAAATGGATAAAATCAGTCCTTCGAGCCATCTCCCCCATGTCCGCTCTTATCTGTCCTCCGTGGGTAACCCACTGGGAGAAAATACGAGAGATTGCCAGTGATTGGACCGTCAACCCGGGCCAGGATAGCTGAAGATTTTCCCTCAATCAGGAAGGATCCCCATAACAAATGACCCTGAAAAGGACCCTTTAGTGTCTCTATCTCCACGGGCTCCAGTTCCACACGTTTCTGATAGATCATCGGCTGATCTGCGTACAAGAGATCGGAATCCTGATGCTCCACCCGCCCTTGTGCATCACAAAGACGAACCGCTCCTCCTTCTCGACCGAATATAGGTTTCACCACATAGGGTTCTTTTCCCAAAAACCGGTTCTCCAAATAAGTGGGCAACATATAGGTAGCCACGATCTCCCGTTCTTCCGGGGTTAGAAATCGGTTTTCTTCGTAAAGGTTCCAGAGCAACGCCTGCATCGCCTTGGTCTGAGAAAGCAAAGCCGACGGCGGATTGATCAACAGGAGATTCCCTTGGGCTACCTGATCCAACATATGGGCTCCCGTGGGGTAACCGTCCTCGTCAGTATCTCCAGCCAAGATCTCTAAGGCATGAAGCCGGTACAGAACGTCGACTGGAATCTCTTCACCTTCCCAACGTGCTGTCAACCGATCCGGGGTTACCCTCAGATCCTCCAAAGGAACAAACCGTGCTGGCAAAGCGGATTTTTCCATCAAGTAACGTGTCGTTCCCGCATCTTCCTCATGCCAACCTAGAGCGCTGAAGAAGATCCTATCACATGAAAATCCCCGCTTCCGGTATGAACAGATCGACGTCGAAAAGGCCTGCCGGATCTGTTGATCCATGCCTGCATTGGGGTCCTCCATCCCCCCCAACTCGCAGATCTTCCCATTTACATAAAAGGCCTCTACCACCCCGGTGGGCGTGTCACTGTTAAACTCCAGCATCTTCAATCCTTCCGGAGTGCGGGCAAAGTCAAATCGTCCGATCACCGTCGGATATTTAGGATCGAGGGTGACCCGAACCGCTTGCCAGGTCTCCCGGGGAAGGCCCAGCTCCGCAAACAGGCTCTCCTCCCCACGTCGAGTGACTTCCGCCACTCGGGCAAACACGTGGCCAAGTGCTTCAGTGGCTATAGCCAATTCCGTTCGGAATTCCAGAGGGATAGGATGAAGGTCCGCCAGAGCGTACTCCTCGCCGTAATACCAGTCCCAAGTGAAGATTCCTTCCTGCCGGATCAAATCATACCAACGTTTGCGACGCTCTGGATAGGCACGCATTCCCCTCATCCCCCGCTGGACCCACTGGAACGACCGCCCACCCCACCTTTGGATTTTTTTCCAGAGGAAATGCCGGATGTTCCGTGGACCGAACCACCAGTGGAGCCGCCAGAGGACCAACCTTTTTCTTCTTTACAAGAGGGGTCCTGTTGCCCGTGCTTGTCTGTACAGTCTTTGGATTGATTTGCGCCGCATCCCGCTGTCACCAGTGCCGTCGCCATAAACAGGCTAACCAGTTTGTGAGTACTTCCCTTCCCCAAAAGATTCCCCTGGTTCATCATCTGTCATGGAACCCCCTTATTTCATCAATTCCCCATAAATGACAAATACTTTGTGATTTTGTCTATTCTCCTTGCACGTTTTCTGTCATTCGCTCCCAGGTACTCCAGATCTCCTAAATGACCCCTCCTTTCCCTCGCTCCTTCCAGCTTAGCTCCTTCCTTCTTTTTCGTAAAGGAAGGAATCTCAGGCGTGTTGATTCGCCCTATTTTAGGTAGGAAATCAGGTCGGGATGGTGGGTCGGTGAAAAGCCTTTGCGTTCTTTGCAAGAGATCGTAACCGTCCCACCATTCCCGTCCCCTCAAGCGATATTTTTACGATGGGGGCAACGGGAAGAGCAAAAGGATCCTTTCGTTTCCATCATCCACTTTGTAGTTAATCAATAGCCCTGGAGGAATCTATTTATTTCGAGACAGGAAAACAATTCCCTTCGGCACGTAACGAAAGCAGACCTTCACGCCGATAAAACAAAAAAACTCCGCCGTCCATGGCGAAGTATCCTTTGCATGATCGGTCCACAGAAGGGCTCGTCGGGATCGTGCGAACCCAAATCACCCCATGTGAACTCTTCTTGTAACGGGTGGATCTCCTTGATTAGCCGATCAAATCAGCCAACAGTGCTTTTTGTGCGTGCAGACGGTTTTCCGCTTGGGGAAAGACGACAGATTGGGGGCCTTCGATCACTTCATCGGTCACTTCCAACCCCCGATAGGCGGGAAGGCAATGCATGAACAGAGCATCGGGTTTCGCCAGAGACATCAGTGCCGCATTCACTTGAAAATCAGCAAAATCCTGCTTTCGCTGCTCCTTTTCCTCCTCCTGTCCCATACTGGCCCAAACATCGGTATAGACGACATCAGCTCCAGTGACGGCTTCCTTGGCATCCGAGGTAAAGTAGAGATCCGCCCCGGTTTGGACGGCTACTTTCTGTGCCCGCTGGATGATCGCCGGGTCCGGTTCGTACCCCTGAGGCGTGGCTGCTCGCAAATGAATACCCGTTGACGCAGCAGCTTCCAAAAGGGAATGAAGCATATTATTTCCATCCCCCGTGTAGGCCAGAGTGAGTCCAGCGAGATGGCTTCGATTCTCTTTTAAGGTGAGGAGATCCGCCAACGCTTGGCAGGGATGATGCAGATCGGTCAACCCGTTAATGACGGGAATCGAAGCATGTCGGGCCAACTCTTCCACCGTTTCCTGATTGAAGGTACGGATCAAAACTGCATCCACGTAGCCAGAGAATATCCGAGCGGTATCCGATAGACTTTCCCCCCGTCCCAGCTGCAGATCTCCTCCCTTCAGATGCAGAGGATGCCCCCCCAGCTGCGCCATTCCGCTTTCAAAGGAGAGCCGGGTACGAGTGGAAGGTTTATCAAAGATCATGCCCAACATTTTTCCAGTTAGCGGCTGCCCCGCCTTCCCTTCTTTCCACTCCTGTTTCATCTCCAATGCCTGGTCCAGCAGTCCTTGGATCTCCCCGGGAGTCAAATCCAGGAGGGTGAGAAAATCCCGTCCTTTCAATGCCTCCTCGATTGGAGTTGTCGTTTCCTTCACGCTCATTTCAATGTCGTCTCCTTTTTCTCAGATAGGGGAATCAGACTTGAACTCTTCGGTTCTCCGGATTTCCAGAGACGCATCCACCATTGGAAAGTATCTGAGGAAGTAAAACAGGGAACCTGCCATTCTAGTGCTAACCTCCGCAACTGGAATCCCTCCGGGATCTCCTCGCCGGCAGAGCTGAAGAGCAACGAGGCTCCCCCCTGCCGAAACCAGTCTTCCCATCCCTCCGGAGGAACTCCCTTCACGGGAACCTGCCATTGTTGCCTAAGAGCCTCCGCCATCTGTGAGGTAGAGAAAAGACGGACTCCCTGCCGGTGGAGAAAGGCTCCCCATTCTCCCAGCGTCGGACTGTCAGCAGAGGACAGAAACAGACGGGTTCCCTCGGCCACTGCAGGCAATGGACCGTGAACCGCCAGGGGAAGAACTTTGGCCAGCGCTTCTTCCAACGTGGTCCCCAAGCCGAGTACCTCCCCTGTGGAACGCATCTCCGGCCCCAAGGCAGGATCCACGCCAGGAAGCTTCGGAGCGGAAAAAACCGGTCCCTTCACGGCCCAGCGCGAGGGGGAGGGTTGCAATCCTAGGGGAGCAAAAGAAGCGAGGGATTCCCCTAACTGAACGCGCGTGGCCCACTCCACCAAGGGCAACCCTGTCACTTTGCTAATCACAGGGAGGGTGCGGGAAGCCCGGGGATTCACCTCCAGCACATAGACCGTTTCCCCCTCGATGACAAACTGAATATTGATCAACCCCGAGTGGGACAGGGCACGGGCGATCCGGCCTGTGAAGTCGACGATAGTTTTCTGTTGCTCCTCGCTCAGATCGGGGGCGGCCAGGATGGACAGACTGTCTCCCGAATGAACGCCAGCTCTCTCCACGTGCTGGATCAATGTGGGAATCACCAGTTCCTCTCCATCCGTGACTGCGTCCACCTCTACCTCCATCCCTTCCACAAACCGATCCAGTAAGATCGGGTAAGCCTGCTCTGGCAAGGTCCGGAGGTAGCGCCTCATAGCCGCTTCCAATTGCTCCTGATTCCGCACTACCTGCATTCCCTGGCCGCCGATAACATAAGAGGGGCGAAGCAGAAGAGGATAGCCGAGATGAGCCGCCACTTGAAGTGCCCCCTGAAGGGTATGGGCAGTTTCACCGGGGATGCAGGGAATGTCCAGCTCCCGCAACAAATCATAGAACCGATGGCGGTCCTCCACCTGGTCAATGATGTCAGCAGAGGTACCCAAGATGTTAAGGCCTGCTTCTTCCAATCCGTGAACCAACTGGACTGCCGTCTGTCCTCCATATTGGACCAGGATCCCATCCACCTGTTCTTTTTCTGCCACCCCAAGCACATCCTCCACGGTCAACGGCTCAAAATAGAGTCGGTCGGCGGTGGCATAATCGGTACTGACGGTCTCCGGGTTGTTGTTGATCACCACGGAAGTGACCCCTTGTTTTTTCAAAGATTTTGCTCCATGAACGGAACAGTAGTCAAATTCGATTCCCTGTCCGATTCGGATCGGCCCTGCCCCGAGGACAAGCACCCGCCGACCTGTCTGCGGTGAAGGGACTTCGTCAGCTCCTTGCCAGGAGGAATAAAAATAAGGGCTCTCCGCTTCGAACTCCCCGGCGCAGGTATCCACCCATTTGTAGGAGGGAGAACGTCCTAACCCCTGCAGACGCTCCCGGACTTTCTTTTCGCTGACACCCAGCCAATCCGCCAAGGCGGCATCGGCCACTCCTTTCTCTTTGGCCTGTACCAGTTGGTCATCTGACAGACGCTCCCAAGACAGGGAGGCCAGCTCCTTCTCCCGGGAGACCATCCCTTGAATCCGGTGGAGGAACCAAGGGTGGATCGCCGTGAGACGATGCACCTCCTCCAGCTCCCAGCCCCGTCGGAAGGCCTCCCCCAACACAAACAACCGCCGATCATCAGGGTGGATCAACCCCACCTTCAACTCTTCCTCCGACCATTCTCTGAATTCCGGATGCAACAGCGTATAGCTCCCCCTATCGAGGGAACGAATGCCCTTGTACAGGGCGGTCTCCAGATTGCGGCCGAGAGCCATTACTTCCCCTGTAGCCTTCATCCCTGTGCCGAGAGTGCGGTTCCCCTCCGGAAACTTATCGAATGTCCAGCGCGGCAACTTGACGACGATATAATCCAACGCCGGTTCAAAGCTGGCATAGGTGTGTCCTGTGACGGGATTGAGACATTCATCCAACCGGTACCCGATGGAAACCTTGGCGGCCAATCGAGCGATGGGATACCCAGTGGCTTTGGAGGCGAGGGCGCTGGAGCGGCTGACCCGGGGGTTCACCTCGATGATTCGGTAATCCCCGGTATCCGGATGAACCGCAAACTGGATGTTACACCCTCCGATCACCTGCAACTTCCGGATCACTTTGCAGGCAACCCCATGGAGAAGCTGACATTGTCCGTGGGTCAAGGTCTGGGTGGGGGCGATAACGATACTGTCCCCGGTATGAACGCCGACAGGGTCCATATTCTCCATATTGCAGATAGCAAGACAGGTGTCCCCACGGTCCCGCATCATCTCGTACTCGATTTCCTTCCAGCCGAGAATGCTTTCCTCAACCAAAATCTGCCCGATAGGACTGGCAGCCAGGCCTTGCCGGGCCACTTGGGCCAACTCCGCCTCATTCCGGGCCGTGCCGCCTCCAAATCCACCAAGAGTGTAGGCGGGACGAATGATCACAGGATAGCCGATAGACCCTGCAAATTGGAGAGCCTCCTCCGTGGTGGCGACCGTTCTCCCTTCCGGTACCGGCTCCCCAATCTCTTCCATCTTCTCTTTGAATGCTTGGCGGTCTTCCCCCTGTCGGATCGCCTCCACAGGAGTGCCCAACAATTTCACCCCAAATCGCTCCAAGATTCCCTCCGTCTGCAGATGGACAGCCAGATTAAGCCCGGTCTGCCCTCCTACAGTGGCCAATAATCCCTGGGGCTGTTCCCGCTCGATGATCTGAGCCAATCGCTCCACAGTCAATGGCTCTGTATAGACCACATCCGCTGTCTCTGGATCGGTCATGATCGTAGCCGGGTTGTTGTTGGCCAAGATCACTCGGATGCCCTCTTCCTTCAGAGCCAAGCAAGCCTGTGTTCCGGAATAGTCAAATTCCGCCGCCTGACCAATCTCAATCGGTCCGGAACCGATCACCAATACGCGTTTTACTGCCGGTTCAACCATAGACCTTCACCCTCTTTATCGCCTTCATCTGATGTAAAAACCGGGAAAACACTTTTTCCGCCGCAGGGTTTCCCAGATGGAACTGGATAGAGCTGAAGGGCTGGTGACGGTGGGCTAAGCCTTCCACGGACCCGTCCTGCACATGGCGATGGGTCACTTGCCAATGGGCCGGATTCAAAGAGGAGGCGGTCACGGTATATCCATGATTTTGGGAGGTGATCCACACCCGTCCCGTCTCTGTTTCCTTCACCGGATGATGGTTTCCCCGATGTCCGCAAGGGAGCTGTTCCGTATCCGCTCCGCCAACCAAAGCCAGCACCTGGTGGCCCAGTTCCACTCCCAGTGTCGGTATTTGGCGCAAGAGAGGCCGCCAACCTTCCAAATAGGAAAGCAGTGCCTTGGGATCCCCAGGCCCGCCGGAGAAAATAAGACCCTGGGGAGCCAACTTTTCGATTTCTCTGGGAGGAGTGGAAAAGGGCACAACCGTCACTCCACATCCCTGTCGACGGAGGTAAGCCAAAGTGGAGATATGCCCTCCGAAATCGATCATTACAAGATGGGGAGCCTCCGGAGACTGGGGCGGCAGTTGAATTCGTTGAGAGATCGAGGCTTCTTTCACCCACTGCAAAGAACGGGGGTCTGGCCATGTTTCCACATGAGGAGTCGGGGTGGAAGCGATCACTCCCCGGATGGGCCCCTTCTTCCTCAGCTTGCGTACCACGCTCCGGGTATCGACACCGGAGATCCCCGGGATGCCATGCTCATCCAGCCAAGCTCCCACCTCTCCTTCTGCAGCCAACTCACTCACCACCACCCCGCCGCACCGAGGCGGGGGCATCCTCTCTCCTTCCCAAACCGGATCGCAGTTTCCGATTAAGGGATAGGTAAAAGTGACGATCTGACCGGCGTGGGCAGGATCCATCATCACCTCCGGATCACCGGTCATTCCCGTGGTGAAAACCACTTCTCCAGCTATCTCCCACGGGGTCCCGATCCAAGTGCCCGGAAACACTTCCCCATCTTCAAATACGAGATACGCTTTCATCTCTGCCCACCTCCTCCAACTGCAACAGCGCCTCCTCGATCTGGGCGACCGCCCACTCCAATTCCGCCACTTCCGTCACCAGGGGCGGCAACAGGCGCAAGACACAGGGGCCCGCCAGCGAGGCCAACAGTCCTCGGTCCCGCAAGTGAGAGAGGAGCGGGGCCACCGACCGATCCAACTCCACTCCCCACATCCATCCCCGGCCGCGAACTTCCCGCACGAAAGGCGACTGGGCCACCCGTTCATGGAGCAAAGCAGTCAGCTGCCGGGCCGTCTCCTGCACCTGGACAGGTAGATCCGTTTCCGTCCATTCCCGCAGGACCGCCTGGGCAGCAGCCATCGCCACTGGATTGCCACCGAAGGTGCTACCATGGCTCCCCGGCCCAAAATGGGTCTCCAGACCGGTTCGGCCCAACATCGCCCCGACGGGAATCCCGTTTCCCAATCCCTTGGCCAAGGTGAGAACATCGGGTTGAATCCCTGCCTCTTGGAAAGCGAACAGGCTCCCGGTCCGGCCCATCCCGGTTTGAATCTCATCTACCATCAGCAGAATCTCCCGTTCCCGGCAAAGCTCCTCCAATCTCCGTAGAAAAGAGGGGTCCGCAGGGTGGACACCCCCTTCCCCTTGGATCGGTTCTAGCAGGACGGCGGCAGTGGTCTCCGTCAGGCCGGCCTCCAAGGCGAAAACATCGTTGTAGGGCAGTTGACGAAACCCCTCCGGTAAGGGAGCGAAGCCTTCTTTCACCTTTGTCTGACCGGTGGCCGTCAAGGTTGCCAAGGTCCGGCCGTGGAAGGAGGAATGGAAGGTGACTATTTCCGGTTGGGCCAGCCCTTTTCCTTCCCTGCCGTAGCGACGGGCCAGCTTGATCGCCGCCTCGTTGGCCTCGGCTCCGCTGTTGCAGAAAAAGGCCAAAGAAAGACCGCTCACCCGAGCTAGCTCTTCGGATACCTCCTCCTGGAGAGGAATCTGAAACAAGTTGGAGACATGCCACAGTCGATCCAGCTGTTCCTGGACGGCCTCTTTCACTTTGGGGTGGGCATGCCCCAGATTGCAGACACCCAACCCGGAAGTGAAATCGAGATACTTTTTCCCCGCCTCATCCCACAGCCAGGCTCCTTGACCCTCGACGGGACGGAGGTCATTTCGTTGATAGGTGGGGAACAACGTCATCTGAGGTCGCCTCCTTTACAATTCGGGTCCCCGTCTCACTTCCCAGACACCCTGGAATGCTGCCATCTGTGATGAGCACCCCGCGGCGGGTCGCCTCCAAACCGGCGAGAGCCGCCCTCACCTTAGGGATCATGCCACCTGCGATCTCGCCGCTTTGGATCATCTTTTGGACCTGCTCCGGGGTTACCTGGGAGAGAAATTTCTTGATTTCCCCCTCCCGTTTCCAAATCCCCGGAACATCCGTCACCAGGATCAGTCGCTCCGCCGCCAACTCCTGGGCGATGGCACCGGCAGCGGTGTCGGCATTCACGTTGTACCGGTTGCCGGAGTTATCCAGCCCGAGGGAGGCCACCACCGGAATCCAGCCCGACTCCCACAAGCTGTATAAGAGACGAGGGTGGACAGCAGTCACCTCTCCCACCCATCCCAACGCCGGGTCCTTTGGCTTCACTTGTAGCAGCCCTCCGTCCGCTCCGGAGATCCCGACAACGGAGATCTGAGAAGCCCAGAAACGGGCGGTGAGGGATTTGTTGATCCTGCCGGCCAGGACCATTTCCACTACTTTCAGCCCTTCATCATCTGTCATGCGCAAACCGTCGACGAAACGGGCAGACAAGCCCAATCGTTTCTGGATGCGGCTGATCTCCGGCCCACCTCCGTGAATCACCACCGGATGATATCCCTGCTCCATCAACTGCCCGCATTCCTGAAAAAACGAGGAATGTAATCTTTCCAGCACACTCCCCCCGATTTTGATCACCAGCGGCCGAAAATCCATCCTGTTCCCTCCTCACTTGCTCATGTGCGATAGCTGGCATTGATCCGTACGTAGTCATAGGTGAGGTCACACCCCCAGGCAGTCGCCTTGGCTTCCCCCTGGTTCAGGTTCAGCTCAATTCGGGCAGGATCTTGTGCCAACGCTTCCTTCGCCAGCTCCTCCACCCCCGATACCGAGCAACCCTGATGAACTACACAGATCGATCCGATATAAAGATCCACCCGATCCGGATGAAAACGGGCTCCACTGTATCCGAGAGCGGTCAGGATCCGGCCCCAGTTGGGATCGGCGCCGAAGACAGCGGTCTTCACCAAACTGGATCCCACTACCGCCTTGGCAGCTCTCCGGGCTCCTTCCTGGGTCTCCCCTCCCGTCACCACCACTTCCACCAGGCGAGTGGCTCCCTCTCCATCTCGGGCAATTAGTTGTGCCAGCTCTCGGGCTACATAGGAGAAAGCCTGGTAGTAGGCTGGCCACTGGGGATGCTCCGGTGTCAAGGGATCGTTTCCCGCCAATCCGCTGGCCATCACCGACACCATGTCATTGGTGCTGCAATCCCCGTCCACGGTGATCATATTAAAGGTTTCATCGGTCACTTGTCTCAGGAGAGACTGGAGCACTGGTGCCTCGATCACCGCATCGGTATTGATAAAGGCTAACATGGTCGCCATACGGGGATGGATCATGCCTGAACCTTTGGCGGCTCCGGCCACTCTCACTTCCCGACCATCCACAGTCAGGCGGACTTCCACTGTTTTGATACGGGTATCTGTCGTCAAGATGGCCTGGCAAAAAGAAACGTGTCCCGCTGAATCCAGCTGTTTGACCAGCTCGGGGATTCCCGGCTGAATCCGATCCATAGGCAACGTCTCTCCGATCACGCCGGTGCTGGCCACTCCGACCCTGTGCTCCGGAATATTCAACCACTGCGCCGCCTCCCGCTGCATCGCCTTCGCATCTTCCAGGCCACGGGCACCGGTACAGGCGTTGGCATTGCCACTGTTGACAATCATCGCCTGCATCTTCCCTTCCATCGCCAGCCCTTCCTGGGTCACCCTCAGCGGTGCAGCTTGGTAAGTATTCATCGTATAAACCGCAGCAGCGGTGGCTGGTACCTCACAGGCGATCAACCCCAGGTCTTTCCGTTTCCGCTTGATCCCTACATGCAGGCCCGACGCTGTAAATCCTTGGGGAGAGGTAATCCGGGGCTCCCCCGCCACCTTAAATCCTGCTTCTTCCGCCACTTTCACCTGAAGTTGCTCCATCCTTCTCCTCCTCTTCTCTCTATGGATATTGCGGTAGCAGATCCAGCCCTGCCATCTCCGGCCAACCCATACGCAAGTTCAAATTTTGCACGGCCTGCCCCGCCGCCCCCTTGACCAGATTGTCAATGGCGGCGATCCCGACCAGCATCCCTGTCCGTTCATCCACATGAAAACCGAGATCACAAAAATTGCTGCCTTGCACATCTTTGGTGCGGGGCCATGACTCCTCGCCCCGCACCCGGACAAAGGGAGCTTCCCGGTAAACCTCCTTCACCCTCTCCACCACCTGGGCACTGGTCCATCCCTCAGCCACCGGAGCGTAAAGCGTCACCAGGATGCCCCGGCTCATGGGAACCAACTGCGGAATGAAGAGAACCTGTGTCTTTCTGCCCCCGATGCGGGTGGCATGCTCTTCGATCTCCGGAGTATGACGGTGCACGCCGACTTGATAAGGATGTAGATTCTCATTTACTTCTGAGAACAGGCTGGTCTGTTTCAGGCCTCGCCCCGCCCCGGAGATGCCGGACTTGGCATCCACCATGATCGGAGCGTCGTCGATGGCGCCTGCCTGCAACAGAGGCAATAACGCCATCAGGGTCGCCGTTGGATAACAACCCGGATTAGCAATCAAGTCCCCCTGCCGAATGGCAGGCGCCACCCATTCACTCAGCCCGTAGACTGCCCGCTCCAGCCAAGGAGACGCTGGCGGTTCCGCCCCGTACCACTTTCGATACGCCTCTGGCTCCAATCGAAAATCCCCCGCCAGATCAATCACCAACACTCCTTTTTCCACCAGAGCAGGGGCTAGCCGACTACTGATGCCTGCCGGAGTGGCGAAAAAAACCGCCTCCACCTCCTCAGCGAGTTCCTCTCCATCCCACTCCTCCAACACTTGAGACAGATGGGAGAGGTGAGGGAACACTTCCTTTAGCTCCCCGCCTGCCGTTGATGAAGAAATCAATTGAGTCAAGTCTACATAGGGGTGCCTGTGTAAGATTCGAATCAGTTCCGCACTTCCATATCCAGTGGCACCCACTACCGCCACCTTCATCCTTCCTCTCTCCCTCCGCTCTCCCGGTTCGGTTTCGTATCATTATACATATGCATTAATATTTATGCAATGGGTTGCAAAAAAATAATGCACCATCCCCGATTCCTCTCTTTTTTTTGGAACGGGGTCAGTGCACAATCCCGGGCAGAATATATATTTAAAACATACGGGGGCGGGTAACAGTAATCTTTCATCATCATCTTTTTGAGACTCCGCAGGGCTGAAATGCCCTAAGGGCACTTACCGCAAACTTCCTTCGGATGCCTTGGGATTCTTGGGTGATCAGCGCCCTCTCTTCGAACAACCCCTGGGCAGTCAGCCTGTCCCAAGCAGTTGAAAGTGTAGCCCGCCCGCTTCCCGTGCTTGGGATCAGCTTCTGTTGCTTAACTGGTGGAGACGGTGTCTTCAGCCCGTCCCTTCTGTTTCCGTTTATTGCGAATGAGTTGCACCGCCTTTGCGGCCAAGAAAGCAACTATGATCCCTGCCAATACATCCCCCGGGTAATGATGGCCCACATAGGAACGGGAAACACCGATCAACAGCGCCAACACCAGCATCATTCCACCCAGGAAGCGATTGTGGTACCAAACCCCAAAAGCGATGGCAAAAGCTCCAGTGGTGTGGTCGCTGGGAAAAGACGAATCGGCGGCATGAGGGAGCAGTATATTTACATGGTCATAGGCCACGAACGGTCGTTCACGGGGCCACAATTGGCCGATCCCATAACTCAGAGCCAAAGCGAGGGCCAATGTCGCACCCGTACAGAGTCCGCTGATCCGCAGGGATTTGGAACGCCAGTTGAGGACCATCAGGAACAGGATCAAGGCAAATCCGTAAGGGCCGTAATCCGTCATAAACATCATAAAACCATCCAAAAAGCGATTTTCTCCAGCCAGACCGTTAATCCATTGAAAAATGGTGAAGTCCATCTTTTTCCCCTTTACCTTTTCAGTATCTGGATTTGAAAATGGATTGGCGGGTGGTTCACTGAATATCCGCCTTTTTAAAGTAGATGACTGTGGCTATAAACCCAATGACAGATGTTGCGGCAATGGAAACATATGAATATTCCGCTGGATATGTTGGAAGCAGAGTATGATTTGCTATGTCTCCTGCTGCTGCCCATGGAAACAATCCTCTGTGTTCTGAGTTTGCAGTCATTACGTTGATCAAGGTGATCACAATCGTGAATATAATGGTCGGTACGTAATTCTTCGCCACAAGGGTGACAAGGATAATGGGTGTTGACAAGATAAAAAGAAGTCCTCCCCCTATGCTGAACTGTTTGAGAGATCCCAGGACCAATGAAGTGCTCAGCCCTTCAAAGCGTCCCAGCATCCCAAGTATCAATGTCAGTCCCCAAGCAACTGAAGTCAGCATCATCATCCACATGAACAATAGGAGCAATTTACTCATAATAAGGCTTGTTCGTGGCACAGGAATCGTTAACAGGTTTTTTAATGTATCCTCCATATATTCGCGGTTAAACAGATAAGCAGTAACCACTCCATACAGGGGGACCCCTATAATTAAGACTGTATACAAACTGGTGTTGTCAAAAAGTTCATCGAACTGAATGAACGGAGTTGGTTGTTTTGTTTTCATATGAATATAAGATGCGACAACCACCATAAAAGGAGCCACAGCTGCTCCGATAATGCTGATTAAGAACATTTTGGAGCGTTTGAGCTTTAGGAGCTCGGTATATACCAGATCAACCAATCATCCCACCACCCACTAATCTTGTGAAATAATCCTCCAGTCTATCTTCACTCATCATAATTTTTGATACTTCAATGCCATGCTGCACGAACAATTGATTGATCTTTCCCTGTTCTCCTAGATGAGTATAAACACGGATATTTCCATCATCATGGACCTCATAATCATAAGTATCAAAGTGTTTCTCCAGGAGCATAGCTGCTTTATTGTCGTTGGAAACCTGGAACTCAAGGTATTTGCGATTTCTCCTCCGAAGTTGATCATATGTGGCCTCTTCCAACAGCTTTCCTTCATGAATAATCCCCACATGATCTGCCAACTGTTCTATTTCCGATAAGATATGACTGGATATCAACAGGGTGATATTTCTTTCTTTTGCCAGAGTTTTAATGAGTCTCCGCATTTCCTTGATACCGATCGGATCCAGTCCATTACTGGGCTCATCCAATATCAACAGTTCTGGATAATGGAGAAGAGCTCTGGCAATCCCCAATCTCTGCTTCATCCCCAAGGAGTACTTGCCCACCGGCTTTTTTGTTTCATGCTGCAGTCCCACCATCTCCAGAACTTCTTCAATCGCATTTTTCTTATGGACCCCGATGATTTTGGCATTGATCAGCAAATTTTCTGCAGCTGTCAGATTTTCATAAAACCCCGGCACTTCAACAATCGATCCGATTCGTCTTAATATCTCTTTTTGTTTGTTGAACAAATTTTCACCGAATATTTCGATTTGCCCATGGGTAGGCTTTACCAACCCCAATAACATTCTGATCGTGGTTGTTTTTCCAGCACCGTTTCGGCCCAAAAAACCGTAAATCTCTCCTTGGTTTACAGTCATATTAAGATGATCCACTGATATCTGGTTGCCATAAAACTTGGTTAGATTTGTGGTTTTGATCACCACACTCATATGGGTCACCCTCTCTCAATCATGCATTATAAGCAAAAGAGTTTAATTGCCTCTTACCCACCCCTTAATTGTTTCTTAAAATTGGTTCACTGGTTGTGTTTGGGGATTGAAAAGCCAAAAGTGGTTTTTTCCCATGGAATACTTTCGACCCATATTCTGCCGTTGTTCTTTTCCACAAGAGCTTTCGCAATGGCAAGACCTAATCCGCTGCCTCCATGTGAAAGATTCCGGGCACCATCGCTTCGATGCATTCTTTCAAACACGTTCCCAATATCAACTTGAGAAATCCCGGGTCCCTGGTCCCAGATCAGCAACTGATATTCATCGGCTTTTTCTGTAAGCTCTATCCCCAATGTTTTCCCCCGCTTCCCGTAATGTATAGCGTTTTTTACTATATTGCCTATGATTCGCATTAAGCTTAGACGATCTGCCGTGATCATGTACTTTTCTTCCGGAATGATTACTTTTAACTCCAGATCATGTTTTTTTATCTCTGGCAAAAACTCAATCAGCGATTCCCTGACAATCTCTGCAAAATCCAGGGATTCTATCTTCAATGGGATTTCATCCGCATCCAGCTTCGCCATCGTGAATATTTCATCGATCAATTGCTTTAAACCATTGGATTTCTTGGATATAATTCCGATATATTCTCTCTTTTCTTCTTCTGAAGTTGCTATATCATCCTTCAGGGCATCAACATATCCAATAATGGAAGTAAGGGGGGTTCGGATATCGTGAGAGATACTGGATAGGAGCCTTCTTCTTGCTCCCTGGAATTTTATAGCCTGGACTTGAATTTTTTCCAGTTGTTCAATCAACTCATTCACAGAGAAGATCATTTCCTCAAACAAATGATCATCCTGCTTGGAAAATAGCCGGGTCTTTAAATTTCCATTAACTGCTCTCCTTATCTCTGCAATCATGAGTTTCATTCTTGTGCGGGAACGAAGGGTGATGAATAAAAGGAATCCAGTAATAACGAATAAGGCAGTAAATAACACCCACCTCAACAGACTTTGAAGAGGATCATCAACAGAAGAGAGAACCAAAAGTCCGGTGATCACGGCGAGTTGAAGGATCAGAAGAAAGACACTCCTGTCATTGTTCATCCTTTTCACCTGCAAACTTGTATCCTAATCCCCATACGGTAAGAATAAATTGCGGGTTGGAGGGATCGGCTTCTATTTTTTTTCGAAGCTTTCTGATGTGTACCATCACTGTGTTATCATCTTCCGGGTAATTACCGTCCCAAACATTGCGAAACAGTTGGATCTTGGTAAATACTTGTCCCGGATGGGTAGCGAAAAACTTCAGCAGTTGAAATTCTTTTGCAGTTAAAGATACCTCTTCTCCAGCTGTGATGACTGTGCACTTTTTCAGATCAATAGAGATGCCTTTAAACTTTATAAGGTTATTTTCATGAGAACTCCTGTCGCTGCCCAGTACTAAAAACCTCCTCAAAAGAGCCTTGACTCTGGCAACCACCTCATTGATGCTGAATGGTTTGGTAATATAATCATCCGCTCCTATGCTGAGACCTAAAATCTTATCAACCTCATGATCCTTAGCCGTAAGCATCAGTATGGGAACATTGGTTTTGTTCCTGAGCCTTCTGCATACCTCGATCCCATCAACCTTGGGCATCATGAGATCCAGGATGATCAGATTGTATTTGTTATCATCAAACAAATGAAGGGCTTCTTCTCCATTCCCAGCCACATCCACCTTATAAAATTCCTTTTCAAGGTATTTTTTCAATAAATCCCTTATTTCCTTTTCATCATCGGCTATAAGCACTCGGATATCTTCCATCTGTTTCACCTTCCTTCATTGATTATGGGGCAGCATGCCTGTGACCGGATTCGGCCCCTGATCTCTTGCATGACTTTGGGATCACCCTTTCCGGCTCAGTTGGAACGGAAAAATAAGAGGCGAACTGTAGTCCCCTCCCCCACCTGGGAATCCATTTCAATTCCGTGACCCAATTTATGGCACACCTCCTGAACCAGATACAGGCCCATCCCGGTGGACTCGCTGACGATTCGTCCGTTTTCCCCTGTATAATAGGGATCAAACACCCGGCGCAGATCCTGTTTCGGAATTCCCACGCCCCGGTCTTTCACCTCCAACACCCAGTTTCTTCCTCGGGGATAAGAGTGGAGGGTCACTTTTTTCCCCGCTCCGGAGGAGTATTTGACCGCATTGGCCACCAGCTGGTTCAAGACGAATTTCAGCCATTTGGCATCGGATTCCACCACCGCTTCCTCATCCACGGTCACTTCCGGGTAAACATGGTTTTGAATGAAGAAGCGTTTGTTTTCATGGATCACTTCATGGACTAATCGAAGGAGCGGCACCGGTTCCACATGAAAATCCCGCTCAAAGATTTCCAAGCGGGCCGTATACAGCACAATTTCCAGTCCTCTCCGGATCCGGTCCACCTCTTCCCGCAGACTGTTCACATCCAGGTGATTTTTGTTTTGCAAGATCAACTGAATCACGGACAGAGGAGTTTTCATCTGATGCACCCACTGGGTGATGAAGGTGACTTGATCCCGTTGTTTTCGTTCATACTCATGTAACCGGTCCTGGTAATGGCGGTATTGAGATTGCAAGAGGTCGTTCAAAGCCTCTTCCAGCGGGACCCCGCCCTCCCCCTGAACGGAGTCATCCATCTCCTGGAGAGGATGGGACAGCCGCCGATAAACGGAACGGTAGCACCAATACCGGTAGGATAGAAAAACGAGAAAAAGGCTGGAGCTGAGTAACATCGTATACAACAGCGTGGAAAAATGATTGAGTCCATCCAGCCAATGGAGAAAAGAGATCAACAACAGTTGAAGGATAAAAAAAATCAAGATGGAGGCGTGGTCCCGTATGAAAAGTTTCATCTTCCTTCCCTCCAAACCGGCCTCAGGCGATAGCCGGCACCCCGGATCGTCTCAATCCCTTCCTCGATCCCCAGTTCCTCCAGTTTCTTGCGCACCCGCCCCACATTGACATTCAACGTATTGTCGACGACGAACTGTTGATCATCCCACAGCCTTTCCAACAGCTCCTCCCGACTGACCACAGTCATCGGAGATTCCATCAGCGCTTCCAACAAGGTGGCCTCTTTTTTGCTCAACTCCACTTTTTTCCCGGAAAAGGAGAGTTCCAGCCTTTCCGGATGCAGCACCAATCCCGCCAAGGTAACGTTGCGGCTCTCCATCTTCGGGGAATAGGAGCCATAACTCCGTCGGAGATGGCTCTTGATCTTGGCCATCACGATTTCATAGTCGAAGGGCTTCGTGATATAGTCATCCCCGCCGTTTTCCAGGGCCATCACTTGATCCATCTTGCTGTCCCGGGCGGAGATGAACAGGATGGGACAAGTGGAGACGGTCCGGATCTGCCGACACCAATAAAATCCGTCGTATCGCGGCAAGTTGACATCCAGCAACACCAGATCCGGCTGAAGCTCCTGAAACCGTTCCAAAATCCGGGCGAAGTCATCCACGATGACAGCTTCATATCCGTATCGCTCCAAGCCATCTTTCAACAACCCGGCGATCTTCCCGTCATCTTCCACGATCATGATTTGATACATGCTTCCACCCCCGTCCTTTGTAAAGTCCACGATTTCACTATACAGGAAACCGGCAACTTCCTCCAAACCGGTGACCCTGTTAAATTTAAAAACCAGGGCTGTTGATTAACCAAAAAATGGGCGGTGGAAAGGAGTCGTGTGCTGCCAAAGCGACCTTTGCCATCCTACCTAGCGGAGAATCTGGAGAGAGGGCGTTTAGGGGCAACATTCTTCCTTGTGTTGCTTCCGTAAGGCTTTGCCCCTGCCCGATCGGAAGATTTGGAGCGGCCAGTCATTACTTCCTTGCTGGATGGCAACCGGAGCGTGGTAGAACACGATCTCCCCACCCAAAATATAGATAATCAATGCGCCTGATAAAAAGCCATCCCTACGCCCCCAAAGAGATGCAGGATGGCCTTTCGTTTTTCAGAAAAATTTCTCCCCGGGCGGTTTTGGGAAGGCCCGGGGAGAAGGAATGATATTTACTTACCATACTTTCAAATTCCGCAGGTAACTCCGTCGTGCGATGATGAAATAAACCAACTGCAGTACCAGGAAGGAACCGATAGTCCACGCGGAGGGGATCAGAATCGATTTCATCATCATCATATTTTGTAGGGCACCTAAGGCCACCGAAGTGTGAATCACTGCCACCACAAAGGGGATGAAGAACAGGAGGGCGATCTGCACTGTGACACTTCTGTTCATTTCCTTTTCGGTCAACCCGATCCTGGAAATGGCGCGATAGTGTTGCCGGTCCCGGTCCTGATCGGTGTACAGGCGGAAATACAGGAAACTGCCCGCACAGATCAGGAACACCACCGCGACAAACAATCCGACAAAGAGCGTCGCTCCCAGTCCCTGCTTCACTTCCGTAAAGGCGGCATCCCGGGCGGTGAAACCGGGCCAGCTCACATCGGGCATCTTCAGTTTCTCTTTCAATGTTTCACCGATTTGATTTCCTTGAGGATGCGGGAAAGAAGCATCCCATTTCGGGACGGAATAACCGGCAAAGGTTCCGGACTCCACGTGAGGTTCATCGGGCCCGGTTTCTTGCGCCGCTTTTTTGAGCTGTGCAAAGGCGGGGTCTGGAACCACAATTTCAACGGATCCACGGAACATGATCGGTTGATCGATTGAAGCCGCAACTTTGTAAGGCTTCTTCATCAGCTGGAGCTCCTGGCCGATCCGGTCATCGGCTTGGAATTGATCCGGTCTCGTATCGAAGGCCAACACCTCTCCCGGCTTTAAGGTCCGGGCAGGCTGCTTCACAATTTTGGCCAACCGATTATAGTCGGACAGCTTGATGGCGTTGACAAACTGCTCCATATTGTCAGGGCCTAGATTTAAATACTCCGCTTTCCATTTTCGATACGAAACGTCCTCTTTTTTCAACTCCCCTTCAATGATATTTTGACCGGACTCGGGAGAAATTCCCTCGAATCCTTTCTCCTCCATTTTGTAACTGATGCTGAAGGGAGTTGTCTGGTTCATCGTTTGCATGATCTGATCGTAGAAATTGATCAATGTACCCGTTGCAGTGAATGAGACGGTAAACACGATGGTGACCAGAAAGAACATCCTGGCGTTGTCTTTCATGCGATAGGTCAGGTCGGAGAGCCACATCAACCGGGTTCCCCGCCAGTAGAAACCGCGGTTCTTTTTCAAGCGTCGGATCAGAAAGACACTCAGCTGGGTGTATAAGAAATAGGTGCCCACGATCACCAGACCGATGACTGAAAACATGATTTCCTCACTCGTGAAAGTATCGCTGGTTAAGGCTAATCCATAGCCACCGATCAGGCACGCTGCAGCCAACAGAGACAACAGAATAGAGGGCTTCGGTTCCTTTTTCGGCTTTTGGCTGCCTTGCAACAACTCAATCACGCGTTGGTTTCGCACCATGAACACGGTGAACATCGAAATGACGAGAAAGAGGATCAAAAAGGAAACCAGGGTCAATAAGAGTCCCTTCACAGGGAAATAAAAAGACAACTCCTCGATCCCTAACACTCGGGCTCCAATCATCAGGAAACCTTTGGAGAATAGGAGCCCCGCCAAGATCCCCGTCCCGATGGAAGCCAACCCGATGATCCAGTTTTCTAGAAAGACCATGCGGTTCAATTGACTGCGGGACATCCCGAGCAAGGTGAGTACGCCGAACTCTTTTTTCCGCACTTTGAGAAAGGCACTGACGGAATACCAGACAAACAGGAAGGAGAAAACAAAAATGATCACCTCAGCCGCGGTCATCCCTTTGACCACCGACGCCTTCAGCTCACTCTCGTCCAATTCCGGATGGAAGATGAACACGGCATAGACGAAGAAGATCATCACCGCAAAGGCACTGCTCAAAAAATAGGCCGAGTAGGAGCGGAAATTACGCCGCACATTATTAAAGGCGAACTGACGAAAGGTCATGGGAATTCCCTCCTAACAAAGACAACACATCGATGATCTGTTGGAAAAACGTCTGCCGGTTTTCCCCGCGGTGAATTTCATTAAACAATTCCCCGTCCTTGATGAAGATCACTCGATGACAATAACTGGCGGCCACTGGGTCGTGGGTCACCATCATCATGGTGGCTCCATCCTGTTCATTGATCGCCTCCATCGTTTCCATCACAGTGCGGGAAGCTTTGGAGTCGAGATTACCGGTCGGTTCATCTGCCAACAGCAGAGAGGGGGAATGGATGATTGCCCGGGCAATCGCCGCCCGCTGTTTCTGACCCCCGGAGATTTCATAGGTCCGCTTGTCGAGGATTGCGGCAATATCCAGCCGCTCGGCGACAGCCTTCAACTTCTGCTCCATCTCGTTCACATCTTTGCGATCCAGCGTCAGGGGCAGGACAATATTTTCTCCGACGGTCAAGGTGTCCAGTAGGTTGAAATCCTGAAAGACAAACCCCAACTGTCGGCGCCGAAAACGGGCCAAATTGGACTTCTTCAGTTCATGGGGGTTTTTCCCTTGCAATTGGACTTCTCCCGATGTGGGTGTATCGATGGTGGAGATCAGGTTGAGCAGGGTGGTTTTCCCGCTGCCGGAGGGACCCATGATTCCGACAAATTCCCCTTGTCCAATGCTGAAACTGATATCGGAGAGGGCTCGGTGGGATACTTTGCCTCCGTATACTTTACTCAGGTTGTTCACTTTCAACACGTCCATCTTGTTCATTCACCTTCCTCACAGGATCTGTTCATGTTTCAAAGTTTAAAGGAAAGCAAAATGAAGTTCTTTCGATTAACCTCTCATCTGTCTAACATTCTTGTCATGTTCCACAAAAAAAACGACCCGCATTCGGGTCGCCCTTATTTTTTCTCCGCCAGCCATGCCGCCAATCTCGATCTCTGCTCCTCTGAGAGTTGTCTTTGCGCCGGCATTTGTCCCTTGCCGTTTTGGATGATTCGTTCAATATCTTCCTTGCCAGCCCGCTGGCCGATCTTCTCCAGAGAAGGCCCGGCGTTTCCCTCCAGGTTTTGCCCGTGGCAACTGGCACAGTTATTTTTGTAGAGGGTTTCCGGTGAGGCGTTCGCCGTGCTTTTTCCACCCTGTTGCCCCCCTTGGGGTCCGCAGGCCGCCAGGAGGAAAATCACCGCGGCCGCGATCCAGGCAATCCCCTTCTTCCGCAAACGGTGTCATCTCCTTTGGATTCCATACTCTTTCCACCAGGGCTGTTGATTAACCATAAAATGGACGATCCTTTCGCTCTTCCCATTGCCCGTATCGTAAAATATCGCTTGAGGGGACGGGGAGGGTGGGACAACTACGATCTCTTGCCAAGAGCCAAAGGTTCTTCGCCGTCCCACCATCCCGACCTTTACCTAAAATAGGGCGAATCAACACGCCTGTCTTTCCACATACTTTTCCACCTAACGCTTCCCATATACTTTTCCCCCGGGAAGTCCGGTTCACACGTAATCTTTACCGGGACCCCTTTCGGTGACGACGCGATCTGCTCCCCAGCCCGGCCGGAGAATCCTTTTGAGGCTCCTCCTCAACTGCATCTGTCGGCTTGTCCACTGCATCCATTGACTCATCCCCAACTCTGTCAGTGGGCTCCTCCTGGTTCTGCTCCTTTTCCTCTTCACTCCCTGTCTTCTCAGTCGCCATTGGCTCCCGATCGACAGCCTGCTCATTTGGGGAAGGATGGTAGGGTTCTTTGAAAGCCTGTTCCAATTCATCCACTTCCTTGCTCCGCTTGCCGGCAACCATGAAAACCACCACAAAGAATAAGATCAGAATCACCGCTAAAACCGGCCAGACGAATACTGGGATCTTCTCCAACCATTCAGCAATCATAGATTACCCTCCTTTTTCATCAACTGAATTCTTGGATGTCAGCACTGTGAAAAGAATTCCGACGGACCCTCTGGCCCGTCGGTTCCTTCGGAGCCTCATTTTTACGAAAGTGGTGTCAATTCCCACGGAATGAGGCTTCCCGTTTTTCAAGGAAGGCGTCCATCCCTTCTAGACGATCTTCTGTGTTGAATACCACACCAAAATAGGATGCTTCCAAGCGAAGGGCTGTCTTTAGATCCGCCTCCGCCCCTTGGTTGATCGCCTGCTTGATATAGCGCATCGCCACCGGTGCCTTTTGAGACAGATTTTCGGCCAGCCGGGTGGCTTCGGATAAAAGCTGTTCAGGAGCTGTCACCTTTTGCGCAATCCCCAAACGCAGGGCTTCTTCCGCTGAGATCATCTCTCCCGTAAGAGCATAGTATTTGGCCGTGGACTTTCCGAGGAGACGGGTCAAACGTTGGGTTCCCCCATAGCCAGGGAGGACGCCCAAGTTGACTTCTGGTAGACCGAAGCGGGCTTTCTCCGAGGCCAATAGGATATCCCCACTGAGAGCCAATTCAAAGCCGCCCCCCAGGGCAAAGCCGTTGACAGCCATGATGACGGGAATCGGAAGCTCTTCGATCCGCGTGAAAAGGGCTTGCCCCCAGGCAGCCAACCGCTCCGCTTCTCCGGAAGACGGAACCTGGCGCAGTTCCTTGATATCCGCCCCCGCCACAAAGGCCTTTTCGCCTGCGCCGGTGATCACCAGCACTCGGATGTCATCGGAGGTTTCCACATAATCCAAAACCTGGGCCAATTCCTCCAAAGTCTCCCGATTGAGAGCGTTCATCACTTTGGGTCGGTGAATGGTTAGCAAAGCCCAACCCTTCTCTTGTTTAAAATGAATATTTTCCCATTCCATGACGGCACTCACCTCCGCGCAGTAATCTCCCCCGCAAAGCATAAATTGAGGGATAGACCTCTTACGCTCGGGCCAAGCGAAAAAGGGTCCGTCCCCTTAATTCGACACAAAAGAGATAACTCCTTTATTATTTCAGATGGAGGAGCTGTCGAACTCTCGGGTGAACAGAAAGGTGAGGCGACCCGTTCTCTTGCAAAAACACAAAGACCAATCCATCCTCACCCTCTTCATCCTTCTGAGACTTTCCACACCGGATTCACTAAGAGTGTACAGGCGTGTTGATTTGCCCTATTTTAGGTGGGAAAACAGGTATGCGTTCTTTGCAAAAGCCACATTTTACGATGGGGGCAATGGGAAGAGCGAAAGGATCGTCCATTTTATGCTTAATCAACAGCCCTGAAGAGAGTACTATCTCGGGTTGGGATGGGGTTTCACATTCCGGCGTCAAAGTTCGACCGATCCAAAATCGCTCCATGTGAAACTCACCTCCCTGTGAACGACTTGCGCTGGGTAGGATCGCAGTCGCTTTAGTAGCACTAGTCCCGGCTAGCCAGGGAAGTATTCCTTCATCAACTGAATGCCCTGGCAGACCTTAGTTCATTTCGTTTCGCCGCGTCATCTGTTGCCAGACAGAACCGCTGGCTTCCTCACCCTGTTCGATTCGTTCAATCGCCATCTTTACCTGCATGCTGACCTCAAACTCCGGATCATCCTGAGCTTCCCGAAGAGCGGGAAGCGCCCTTTCGTCTCCGGTCTCATACAAGAACATGGCCGCCCGCCACCGGACCAACTTGCTCTTATCCTTCAATGCTTCCATCATGGGGCCTATCGCCTCTGGATCTCCCAGATCTGAGAGGCAGTCGCCAGCAGTGCGACGAACGGTGACCGAAGGATCTGTCAAGGCCCGGTACAGCAGAGGAAGGACACTCCGATCCTCCAGGGATCCCAGGTAAGCGGTGGCCAAACGCCGGATGGAGGATTTGGGATCTTGAAGTGCCAGATCCAGCACATCCAGGTCTTCCAAGGTGGGGATCATCTGATCCAAAGCCGCATATCGCTTGCGCCAGTCGGGATCCTCCAACATCTCCGGAGTGACTGGATGTCCCCGCTTGGGATCCACTGTGGGTTCCCCAGGTTTTTGCTGAAGCGCATTCTCCACCAGACGCTCCAGCCGCTCCGGATCGTAGGTGGCTGCCACTTCTTCTACCACTTCCACCCCGATTTCATCCAGGTCCCCATAACGGATCCCCTGATCTTCCCACTTGCGTTCCATCACCATATTTTCAGAGGCGACTTGCGCTTTCATGACCGCTTCTCCGAAACGAGATGGCAGGGGGAAGCGCCGTTCTTCCTCTCCCCAGGTCAATTTGACCTGAATGGGGAGGCCCCGAAAGGTTTGAAGAGACACTTGGACTTCTCCATAACCTGGGTTCGGTTCGTATCTATCGGTTTTCTCGTGGGTTTCACCAGAGACCTCATCACCGAATACTTCTCGGACCTGGGGAAGGATTTTCTTCCAGTCCGCTTTTGAATCCCGCTCTACAGATATAAAATCAGCCACTTGGAACAAACTTTTCACCCCGTCAATCGCCAGCAGTCGTCGGATATAAACCGGTGCCTGCTCCTGGGAGTCCCGGGTGTAGGTCTGTCCGCCGGCGACCCGTTCATCCATGTTCAACTTCATCGCATTCGGACTGGGTGTCGGTTCAATCGATCGGATCTTCATTGAGAATTCCCCCTTCTACAACATACAACATTCCCCATCTATCGATCCAGCCCTTTTGACTCATCCGGATAATATCACATCTCCCCCGCTCTTTCATCACTTCGTTTCATCGAGACCTCGAAAAGGTTAAAATGAATAATAAGACCCGAAGTCGTCGAACCGGGGAATATTTCTTATTGAAAAGGACTTTTTTTACAATGATTACAGGAGGGTCTGCTGTGAGAATCACAATGGAAGAAAAAATAAGGAAATTGTTGGCAGAACAAGGTCTCTCGGAAGCGGAGAAGGAAATTACGGAAACCTTGGTTCCCTGTCTCATCATCGAGACCACCGAGGAGAAGGTGGCCACAGGCGCCTCCAAATTTGGTGGTTTTCCCGATCTTCCCCCGGATCTGGACTGGCCCAGTACAGCGGGAAAACCCCTCACTTTTGCCGCTCAGTTCAATCTGGTGGAAATCCATCAGGCTGACCGGATGAACTCTTTGCCAGATCGGGGAATGTTGTATTTCTTTGTGGCGGGAGAGGATCTACTCTGGGAAGCATCTCTAGATGCAGTTGCCTTCCAAGTGCTATACCAAGATGTGGATCCTTCCGACTTACAACCGACCATCTACCCCGATGACCTGCCTAGGGAAATCTGTCCCCCCGAACAAGGAATTCGATTCCGTCTGGAGAAGACCCTGCCCGATGTGGAGGCTCCCCAAGAGATGGATGCGATCTGGTACGATCTGATGGATCAGCTATATGAGCTGGAGGAGAGACCTGCCATTCACCATCAAGCCTTTGGGCAACCCTTGTCGCTGGAGACAGATGTTTTTGAGACCTGTCGGCGGCAGACGGGAAAGGAAAATTCGGACTGGGTGCTGTTATTGCAGATGGATTCCGATGAGGAGTTGGAGAGGGCCTGGGGACCCTTTGGAATCCTTTCTTTCTGCATCTCTCGCGAGGATCTGTTAGCAGGGCGCTTCGACGAAGCCTGTCTGGTCATACAGAGGGACTAGTGTCCCTTCAGGCAACCTTGATCTTGTTTTTCAGCGGGGTGGGAACAGGATGGTGGGACGGCTCCGATCTCTTGCAAAGAGCGCAAAAGCTCTACGCCCTTGCCCTTCTGTGATTTTCCACACAATGATCGCTGAGGGGACACTAGCAGTATGGTGATTTACATCGACCTTGTCGGGAGGGGATTTCATATTTCGGTACCCCGTTCTTACAAACCCAAGTCACTCCATTTGAAACCCTACTCTCCCTGTGAACGTTTTTTTTACAACACATCTAGGGGACAGATCTTGCTTGCCAGGTCCCCCTGTCCTTAAATCAGACGACAAAGAACAACTTTGGAGCACCAGAGCTGTTCTTTGTTTATTTTATTTCAGGGCTGTTGATGAACCAGTGGATGATGGGAACGAAACAACCCTTTCCCTCTTCCCATTGCTCCCGTCGTAAAATATCGTTTGGGGAGGCGGGGATGGTGGGACGGCTCCAATCTCTTGCAAAGAGCGCAAAAGCTCTTCACCGTCCCACCATCCCGACCTGTTTTCCTACCTAAAATAGGGCGAATCAACACGCCTCATTTTATTTGTAAAATTCCATCTACTAATCATCTGTTCTTGTCTTTTTAAAACAAAACCAGGCAAATCCTGCGGCACCCAGCATCCAAATCGCCACCACGCCCAGTGGAAGCCAGGATGAAGAGTGATGCATCTCGATTAACTGTGGTAGAGGAAATGCATCGGCAATTTGGATCGCCAGACTGTCTGGATCCAGGCCGAGCATATGAATCATCGGTGTAAAGCCGAATAAAAACATGATCGGCATCAGATACGGAGAGGTCGCCGCCACTGATTTTGTAAAAAGGCCCACGCCGATGCCCAGGAATAAAAAGAACAGAAACAATAGAATCAGACCGATAACAGCCTGTACGTTCAAGAATGGAGAAATATCATAGATGATCAATGACAGGATTAAAGTGATCCACGTCATCAATCCAGTCACCAGACTTTTACCTAGCAAAATGTCCAGCATGGAAGCCGGTGATTGAATAAGACCACGCAATGTTTTCTTTTCATTTTCCTCTGCCATCATGGTCATGATACATGCGGAGGTCACCGTTGCGAAGGTTGTACCTATAATAATATAACTCATAAAGAGAGAAGCCCCTTGTTCTCCGCTCAACCGACTGTAAAGCAAAGAGAGAACAAGAGGTATAATCGGCATCATCAATAACATCATATTCTTCATAAAGTCTTTCAGATCTTTTTCAAAGATCGCACCCACACGTTGCAAGTTCACTTATACCAACTCCTTTCCAGTCACTTTTAAAAAGATTTGTCCCAGTGTAGGATCATCCGTATGCATGGTTTTGATGTTTCCGCTGGCCACGAGTTCTCTGATTTGATCTGCATTAGCCGCTTGATTTTCAATGACCAGTTTTTCACCCGCAAGGGTTTCCACGTGGAAAGCATGGGTGGAATATTTATACCGTAGCGCGTCCGGCGAGCCCAATTCCTGTATCTGCCCGTGATCTAAAAAGGCCACACGATCACACAATACTGTCGCTTCTTCCATGTTATGTGTCGTCAAAAAGATCGTAGTCCCCGCTTTATTCAGCTCCTGCAAGCCTCGATGAATGTGCGCTACATTGCTTGGATCTAATGCCGATGTCGGTTCATCCAGGAATAGGAGTTTCGGCTGGTGTATGAGCACCTTGGCCAGTAAGACACGCTGTTTCATTCCTTTGGACAACTTGGCAACCACTTTGCCGCCTTCCCTCTCCATATTGACTTTGCGTAACATCACATCCATTTGACTGAGGGGTGCATCGTACAATTTACAGAATAACTTCAAATTATCGTATACGGTCAACCGTTCATATAGAGAGCTGGTATCAGATAAAATCCCGATTTGTGATTTAAATTTTGTGGATTGAAATTGCTCCGGCTCCATCCCCAAAACTTTCACATCTCCGGCTGTTTTCTCAAGCTCTCCCGTCAAAATCTTGATGGTGGTTGTTTTACCTGATCCGCTCGGTCCCAGTAGCCCCCAGATTTCTCCTTCCTTCACATCGAAATTGATATCGCGGATTGCAACATTCTGATCAAAGCTTTTCCCTAAACCGGTGACCTCGATCATCTTTTTCAACGGAATATCCCCTTTACCTTGGTTTGGTCTCCTCTCCATCGTCCGATCATCCAGAAGCCCGAAGGAGTGGTTGCTGATCTAGTTTGACCCAGGGCTATTGCTTAACCATACAGTGGATGATGGGAACGAAACGACGCTTTCCCTCTTCCCATTGCCCCCCATCGTAAAATATCGCTTGAGGGACGGGGATGCTAGGACGGCTATGATCTCTTACAAAGAACGCATAGCGAGACCCGGGAGCGGAAAGCGACCCTGGCGAGACTTGTGCCCTATGGGTGCAAAGGCTCTTCACCCTCCCACCATCCCGACCTGTTTTCCTACCTAAAATAGGGCGAATCAACACGCCTGAGTTTGATCATATCGTGGCAGGATCGCTCACGCATTAATTTCAAGGTATGATGTGGGGAATCCGAGGTCAATGGTACCAATCTGGGGTTGAATGAGGGGTGACGCAATACGGCATCTCCATGCATAAAGGATGAAATGTACCAGAAGAGTTTAGCCATATTTCGGTTGGGTAATCGTGTTCACCCACACTCACAAGGAAGTAATGACTGGCCGTTCCAAGGCAAGGCCAAGCCTCGCGGAAGCAAAGTAGGGAGGAAAGTGGCTCCTCGAAGCGTTGTGAAACCTGTCGGCAGGCCGGTCTGGATAGGGTTTCACATTTCGATTTCGTTGAACCTGGCGATCCCAAAATCCCTCCATGTGAAACCCAACCCTCCCTATATGGTGCGAAGAGCAAGTCAACCTAAGGCATCATACCCAGCAGGTATGGCAACTTTTTCGTCCCCTCGTAAGACTTCTCCGCTGGGTAGGATGGCAACCTTGCCATCGAGATTGTAGTACCTGTAGTGCTACCTTAATCTAGAGCTTCAGCTCCTTTGGATTGTAGTGCCTTGGCGCAACCTCGATTTCAGATTGTAGTGCCTTGGCGCAACCTAGTACTCCCCCAAGTATCATTGTGTGGAAAATCACAGAAGGAAAAGGGTGGTGAGGAGGCGGAGAGCCTTTGCGCTCTTTGCAAGAGATCGGAGCCTCCTCACCACCCTGCTCCCACCTCGTTCAGATTGTAGTACCTGTGGTGCAACCTTGATTTTTTAGATTGTAGTACCTGTGGTGCAACCTTGATTTTAGATTGTAGTACCTGTAGCACAAAGGTCGCTTTGCACCCATAGGGCACAAGTCTCGCCAGGGACGCTTCCGCTCCCAGGCCTCGCTATGGCAGTACACGACTCCCTTCCGTCGCCTATTTTCCGGTTAATCAACAGCCCCTAGAAGTGCCTATTTGAGGTTGAATATCTCGTGGATCTCTTGGATTTTGGTTCGGGATAAGGGAATGGTGGATTGGTCTTTATTGGCTATTCTCAATGAATATTTGTTTTTGGACCATGTAATAATTTCACGCACCTTTTGCAAATTAACGATATAAGAGCGATGACAACGATAAAAGCCGTAAACCTCCAGTTTTTTTCAACTTCGGCTAAGGTTGAATCCATGGCAAAGAATTCCTGGTTGATGACGATCATGGATTTCCCGTCCTGGCTTTCGATGTAATCGATTTCGGTGGGGTCGAACAGAATGACTTTGTCATCCACTTTCGCCGGAATTTTAAACAAATCTGCAGTGGTAGGTAATGTAGATTCCTCCAGCCCAGGCGCCTCCTTCTCACCGCCATCCATTTCCACTTCATGAAGGCCATTCTCCTGCAACTTATATGTGACATCCCCAAGCAACAAAGCGTGCTCCAGGTTGGACACGAGGATCAATACTGGTATCTGACGATCTGTCAATTGTTTTAACATCGTAAGGAATGAATGTGTGGTCAGTACATCTACGCCGTGGACAGGCTCGCGAAAGATCATCGGCGAGGCCCCTGACATCAGGTACTTCGCGAAATGAACCCGACGGATTTCAGATTCGGAGGACTTTCTCAGCGGGATTTTTGCACAATGATACAGCTCAAACATGACAAGAATCTCAGATAACGGGGTGGAACAGCCAAACCATTTATGATAAAAAGCAATGTTTTGCTCCACAGTCAGGCGTTCGTATAATCCATCCGTAAAATCAAAGGTCCTCACATCTCGTATGTTTTGCAGGGCCTGGATGAATTCAGTTTGGATCTCCGTCTCACTAACAATCGCAGTGGGACAGGAACCCTGAATTGTAACAGAAAATGGCGGAAGGGTCCCATTTTGGAGAATTTCATGGTCCAGCTTGAACAGGTTCATGGATCAAATTCCCCCTGAAAAATATAAAGCGATTTTGGGCTGTTGATTAACCAGGAAATGGGTGTAGGAAACAAAATTGACCCTTTCGCTCTTCCCATTGCCCCCATCGTAAAATATGGCTTGAGGGGGCGGGGAGGGTGGGACGGCTCCAATCTCTTGCAAAGACCGCAAAAGCTCTTCACCGTCCCACCATCCCGACCTGTTTTCCCACCTAAAATAGGGTGAATCAACACGCCCGAAAGCGATTAAAGTTTGTCGTGCTCTTTTATTGTAAAGTTCACTATCACCTGAAGCAATTTGAATTTAGAGGTGATCAGACACACTCGGACCCAGGCAATCACCGAGCTGACAAAGCCGACCTCATCCATAATACAAGCGACCGCTCACCTGTGCCTGAAGGCCTCCCCGGCGAAAGTAGACGAAGACATGGTGACGACCCGCCGTCTCCAGCCGGGACCAATCGATCCTGCGATGAAGGGAATTTTGGGAGCGGATCAGCAGACGGTCCACTAACCGATACTGGGGATCAAACAGCTCTACCACCAACTCTGCCGGCTCCCCGCCGGTGTGGAGGGTGAGTTCCAGGCGGTGGGGCTGCCCCTTTTCAAAATTAAAAGCGTGTCCCTGGTTTAACGCCTCGCTTTCCCCCTCCACATGCCACACGTTGGCACGGAAGTCCCAGCAATGTTGTATCTTTGGACAAGGTTGTTCCCATTCGATATAAGTTAAAGGATGCCCGGTTCCCTGGGCGGGGAAGTGTAACAGGATGCCGATCAGGGCGGTAACCGAGATCAGGTGAGAAGACATATATCCATCCTCTTTTCTCCCATCTGGACCAAGGGCTGGTGACCCGATTCGTCCCTTGACAGTGGGGATTGGATTTACATAACAGAAAAACAGTTCCCATGGTTTTTTTCTTATCCTTCCTCCCCACACCCGCTTTTAGCAAATCCAATCCACAAAAAAGGCCACCGGTTTTCCGGTAGCCTTCTGCGCTATTTGTCCCCTAGTCGATCTGCTGGCGCAGATACGCCTCGATGAAGGGATCGATCTCTCCGTCGACCACCGACTGGACGTTCCCCACTTCCACTTGAGTCCGATGGTCTTTCACCATGCTGTAGGGGTGAAACACATAGGAACGAATCTGGTTCCCCCAGCCAATCTCGGATTGTTCCCCTTTTAGCTCGGCGATCTCTTTCTGTTTTTCTTCCATCTGCCTCTCCACTAGACGTGCTTTCAAGATTTTCATGGCCTGGTCCCGGTTTTTGATCTGAGACCGCTCCGATTGACACGTCACTACGATGTGGGTCGGCAAGTGGGTAATCCGGACTGCCGAGTCCGTTGTGTTCACATGTTGTCCACCGGCACCGCTGGAACGGTAGGTGTCGATTTTGAGATCTTCCGATCGAATCTCAACCTCATCGTCATCCTCAATCTCCGGCATCACATTGGCGGAGACAAAGGAAGTGTGACGCCGCCCAGAGGAGTCGAAGGGGGAGATCCGCACCAAGCGGTGCACCCCTTTTTCCGCCCGCAAATAACCGTATGCGTTGTGCCCTTTGATCAACAGGGTGACGCTTTTCACCCCGGCTTCTTCTCCTGGGAGAAAGTCCAGGGTCTCCACCTTATATCCCCGCTGTTCCGCCCAGCGGGTATACATGCGGAGCAAGATTTCTGCCCAATCCTGGGATTCCGTTCCCCCCGCTCCCGGATGGAGCTCCAAAATGGCACTGTTCTTATCGTACGGACCGCTGAGGAGCAGAGACAACTCAAATTCATCCAGCTTCTGCTTCAAATCCTTCAACCCGTCTTCCGCTTCAGGAAGCATGGATTCGTCATCCTCTTCGGCGATCAATTCAGCGACCACTTCGACTTCTTCTTGGGCTTCCTCCAATTCCTTCACACCCTGAACCATGCCCTTGAGATGATTGTTCTCATCGATCACCTTTTGTGCTTTCTCCTGGTCGTTCCAGAAGTCTGGATCGGTCATCTTTTGTTCCAGTTTTTGAATGCGCTCCTCTTTGTGAGGGAGGTCAAAGAGACCCCCTGATGTCCGCCAACCGCTTGGCTGTATTATTCAATTCATGACGGATGTCACTTAATGGCATCGTTCATTTCCCCTTTACTAAAAATACTTCACTGGAAAGAATATCACAGACCAACCGGTCCTTGCATCACTGTCGCAAGGACCGGATTCCAAATCGGAGGCGATCAACCGGTGCTAGCTGTCCGGCCATGGCACTGTTTGTATTTCTTGCCACTACCACAGGGACAAGGGTCGTTTCGGCCTACCTTGTCTGTATTGCGAATCGGCTGCCGCTTGGGTTTCTCTCCTTCCTCATGAGGAGAACCTCCGGAAGAAGCCGTTTGATGGGTGGCCACCTCTTCCCGTTCGATCTCTTCATCCTCCGCCAGCTCCGACTTCATCACATAGCGAACCAGTTCTTCCTGGATCTCCTCAACCATCTGTTGAAACATCTCAAAGCCCTCAAACTGATATTCACGGAGGGGATCTGTCTGACCATAGGCCCGCAGATGAATCCCTTGACGCAGTTGATCCATGGCATCGATATGATCCATCCATTTCCGGTCCACGGTCCGCAGAGTGACCACTTTGATGAATTCTTCCAGCCGTTCAGCTCCGATCTCCTGATTCCGTTCCTCATAGTGCTTGACCAGTTTGTCATAGAGGAAGTCGATGATCTCTTCCCGCTCCTCCATGCCATCCAGGTCTTCTTCCTCCAACTCACCGTCCTGGAGAAAGGAAGAATTGGCGAACTCCACCACGGGTTCCAGATCCCACTCCTCGGGGATCTCATCCTCGGAGGTATGGGCCTCCACCACGCGAGTGATCATCTCTTTGCCCATATTGAGAACAGCCTCTCGCAGGTTCTCTCCATGTAGCACTTCTCGGCGTTGTTTATAGATGATATCCCGCTGTTGGTTCAGGACATCGTCATACTGCAACACCCAGCGACGTGCATCAAAGTTGTTCCCTTCCACCCGTTTTTGCGAGTTGGCCACCGCCCGGCTAAACATTTTCCCTTCGATCGGTTGGTCCTCATCCATCCCCAGACTGTCCATCATCCCCTGAATCTTCTCAGAGCCAAACCGGCGCATCAGGTCATCTTCAAAGGAAAGATAAAACTGGGAAGAGCCTGGGTCTCCCTGACGTCCGGACCGGCCCCGGAGCTGGTTATCGATGCGGCGACTCTCATGGCGTTCTGTCCCGATCACATGTAGGCCTCCCAGTTCGGAAACCCCTTCGCCGAGGACGATATCCGTTCCCCGTCCCGCCATGTTGGTGGCGATGGTGACCGCTCCCCGTTGCCCTGCCTGGGCGATGATTTCTGCCTCCTTGGCGTGGTTCTTGGCGTTAAGCACCTGGTGGGGAATGCCCCGCTTTTTCAGCATCTTGGACAGCTTTTCCGATTTTTCGATAGAGACGGTCCCCACCAGCATCGGTTGGCCCGTCGCATGGCGTTCGGCGATCTCCTCCACCACAGCTTTGAATTTGCCATCTTCCGATTTGTACAACTGGTCGGTGTGATCCTCACGGATCATGGGCCGATGCGTCGGAATCTGAATCACATTCATACCGTAAATTTTGCGGAATTCTTCTTCCTCGGTCTTGGCCGTTCCCGTCATCCCTGCCCGCTTTTCATACATACGGAAATAGTTTTGCAGGGTGATCGTGGCCAGGGTCATACTCTCCCGCTGTACCTGGAGACCTTCCTTGGCTTCGATAGCCTGATGCAATCCGTCGCTGTATCGACGGCCATGCATCAGCCGACCGGTGAAGTCGTCGACGATGACCACTCCATCCTCATTGACCACATAGTCATGATCCCGCTGCATAATCACATGGGCTTTGAGAGCCTGTTGGATGTGGTGGTTGATGCTGATATTCTTGGCATCAAAAAGGTTTTCCACTCCGGTGAAAACCTCGGCCTTGTCCACACCTTTCTCTGTCAGAGAGACGCTTTTGGTCTTGATATCCACGGTGTAATCCTCTTCCGGCTTTAACCGGCGTACCAACTTATCCGCCGTGTAGTAGAGGTCGGTGGCTTTATTGGCTTGACCACTGATGATCAGAGGGGTTCGGGCCTCGTCGATCAGAATGCTGTCCACTTCATCGATCAGGGCGAAGTGAAGTTTGCGCTGTGTAATCTGCTCCGGATACAAAACCATGTTATCCCGCAGGTAATCAAATCCGAACTCATTGTTGGTCCCAAAGGTGATATCCGCCTGGTAGGCTTCCTTTTTTTCATCAGGTCCCATGTCCGCCAGGTTGAGTCCCACCTTGAGACCTAGAAATTCAAACACCTGCCCCATCCATTCCCTATCCCGACGGGCCAAGTAGTCGTTGACGGTAACCACATGGGCCCCTTCACCGGGCAAGGCGTTCAGATAGGTGGGCAGAGTAGCAACCAACGTCTTCCCTTCCCCGGTTTTCATTTCAGCGATATTGCCCTGATGGAGGGCGATCCCACCTACTAATTGAACATAGAAGTGGCGCATGCCGAGGACTCGTCGAGCAGCTTCCCGAACCACGGCGTAAGCCTCGGGCAACAGATCATCCAGTGTCTCCCCTGCGGAGAGCCGCTTGCGGAATTCTTCTGTCTTCCCGGTGAGGTCCTTATCAGAGAGAGCCGAGACTTCCGGTTCCAAAGCCTCGATCCGATCCGCTATTTTGTAATACTTCTTCAGTTCCCGTTCATTGGAATCAGGCAGCACCTTTTTCAAAAGATTGAGCATAACTTTCATTCCTTTCGTGAGACTGCTTGGCACTCCTGCATACAACTAAACTATTATGAACAGACGAACATGGTCTGTGGGTTCCATGAAAAGGTATTCTCTATTATTTTAACAAAAATCGGTTCATCTTTTCACTGTTTCGCAAAAGATTTTTCCCTCATCCAAAAAAGAGGGCAGCACAGAGGGCTGCCCCCGACGGGGATCCATTTTTACTTTATTCAGGTTCGATCAACCCATAACGCCCATCTTTTCGCTTATAAACCACATTCACCTGATCGGTGACAGCATTGGAGAAGACATAGAAACTGTGTCCCAGCAGATCCATCTGCAGAATTGCCTCCTCCGTATCCATCGGTTTCAGATTGAACCGTTTGGTGCGAACGACCTCAAATTCGTCGTCACGATCCTCAGCCAGATCCGTTTCTAGCTCGGGGGTCATTCCGTTATCCAGGGCACGGATCGTTCCATCCTGGCGGAACTTGCGATTCACCTTCGTCTTATATTTTCGAATCTGTCGCTCTAACTTTTCCACGACCTTGTCGATGGAGGCGTACATATTCTTTGACGCCTCTTCGGCACGTACCAGCAGACCTGGGAAGGGAACCGTCACCTCCACCTTGTGGTCGTCGCGGAAAACCCCTAGGGATACGTTGGCCTCTGTCGCTGCGGAGTCAAAGTACTTTTCCAATCGTCCCAGCTTCTTCACCACGTAATCCCTGAGTGCTGCAGTCACTTCAATGTTGTTCCCACGGATGTTGTACTTCATCAAGCGAATCCCCCTTTCGCTTTCTACTGTATTTATTCCCGTTTAAGACTTGAATTCCTCCTGATTAATGACGATTTTTTGTCGAAAGAACTCCCTTTATGTAAAAACCCTCCCGCACTTGCGTCCGGGAGGGGTCGAATCCAATAGTTGGGTCAAGCCTTGACTACATTAGCAGCCTGCGGTCCACGCGGCCCTTCTACAATTTCAAACTCAACAGTTTGACCTTCGTCCAAGGTTTTAAATCCTTCTTCCTGAATTGCGGAATAGTGGACGAAAACGTCGTCGCCACCTTCGCGCTCGATAAACCCATAACCTTTTTCCGCGTTGAACCACTTGACTTTGCCTTGCATATTAACAATCCCTTCATTAGTTAATGCACATGAAATACCGAAGGATCTTCCATGCAAAACCACTATATCACTTCATTTTATCCAAAGTCAAGGAAAACCAGATGTATACAAGCAAGAAAAAGGTTATAACACCTTACTTAAAAACTCCTGGGTCCGCACTTCTTTTGGATGATTAAACAACTCCTCTGGCTGGCCCTCTTCTACTATTTTCCCTCCATCCATAAACAAAACCCGATCCCCCACTTCACGGGCAAATCCCATCTCGTGGGTCACCACGACCATGGTCATCCCTTCGGCGGCCAGTTGCTTCATCACTGCCAGGACTTCGCCGATCATCTCGGGATCCAATGCTGAGGTAGGCTCGTCAAACAGCATCACTTTGGGATCCATCGCCAAGGCTCGGGCGATGGCCACCCGCTGCATCTGACCTCCGGAGAGCTGTTCCGGCCAGACATGGGCTTTCTCCTCCAGCCCCACCTTTCGCAACAGATCCTGGGCTTTTGCCTCAGCTTTCTCTCGGCTCCATCCTCGCACTTTCATCGGCGCCAGACTGATATTGTCAATCACCCGTTTATGAGGAAAGAGATTGAACTGTTGAAACACCATGCCCAGCTCGGTCCGTACTTTGTCAATATTGATTTTCAGATCGGTCAAGTCATGTCCGTCCACCAACACCTGCCCCGCGGTGATCGACTCTAGCAGATTCATGCACCTAAGGAGTGTACTCTTCCCTGAACCGCTAGGACCGATGACACAAACCACCTCCTGCTCCCGAATGGTGAGATGGATACCCTTTAGCACTTCTGTCGTGCCGAAGTTCTTCACCAGTCCCTCGATCTGAATGATCTCGGTCATCACCTTTCCTCTCCTTCCCTGCTATATCTCCTCTCCAATCGGAACACCAGCCGGGACAATAGGTAAGTCAGCATGAAATACATCACCCCTGCGGTGATATAGGGTGTCCATCGCACCCAAGTGTTCTTCGCTGTGGTCATGGCCGCATAAGTAAGATCATGGACCGCGATCATCGATACCAAGGAGGAGTCCTTCAACAGGGCGATAAACTCGTTCCCCAGCGGAGGCAACATCCGTTTAAAGGCTTGGGGAAGGATAATATGACGCATGGCTTGACTTTGAGACATCCCCAGAGAGCGGGCCGCTTCTATCTGGCCCTTGTCGATAGATTGGATACCGCCACGAAAGATCTCCGCAATATAGGCCCCCGCATTGAGGGAGAGGGCGACGAAACCGGAAAACATGGCACTGGGGATCTCGGCTCCGAGTAAATCCTCCCAAATCGTAGGGATCACTGCCAAGTGGATGAAGAATACTTGGAGAAGAAGTGGAGTTCCCCGGAAAATATCCACATACACCTTGGCCGGAATTCGAAACCAAAATACACCGGACAACCGCATCAAACCCAAAGTTAATCCAATCACGGACCCAACTGAAACCCCGATCAGGGTCAATAAAAAAGTAATCCAGAGTCCAGCAATAAAATAGTCCTTATATTCAATAACAACAGACCAGTCCATGGAAACACTCCTTTTCCAGACCACATCATATAGTACAGTGTCCCGTCAGCTCAGGCGTGTCTGTATTTCAGGTTGGATAGGTCAGATCTGTTCCGACAGTGGAATGAAAACATCGGAGGGAAGGTAGGGATTCATTTGGAGTGATCTGGGCTCAGAAGAACAACGAAAACGACATGTAAAGCCCCGTCCCGACTGGCTGAGTCCCAAATATATATAGATTTACAGGCGTGTTGATTAGCCCTATTTTGGGTGGGGAGATCGTGTTCACCCACGCGACCGTTGCCATCCGGCAAGGAAGTGAAAACTGGCCGCTCCAAATCTGACCATCGGGCAGGGGCAAAGCCTTACGGAAGCAACACAGGGAAGAGGTTGCCCCTAAACGCCCTCTCGTAAGACTTCTCCGCTGGGCAGGATGGCTACCTTTATTCCAGGGCTTCAGCTCCCTTGGATTGTAGTGCCCATGGCGCAAAAGTCGCTTCGCACCCACAGGGCACAAGTCTCGCCAGGGTCGCTTCCGCTCCCAGGTCTCGCTATGGCAGCACACGACTCCCTTCCACCGCCCATTTTCTGGTTAATCAACAGCCCTGATAGATTTACCAGGCACATTTTAAAAAAAAGAGGGTGTCCCTCACCCTCCAAACCGACCTCATTCCCCGAAATATTTGCTGTGGATTTGATCATAGGTGCCGTTTTCCTGGATTTTTTTCAAACCAGAATTGATCTTTTTGAGCAGTTCGGTGTTCCCCTTTTTCACCACGATTCCATAATTTTCGGCCTCAAAGGAAGGGTCCTCAATCAGTTTGAACTTTTGGTCATCCAGTTGCTTCATAAAATATTTAACCACTCCATTGTCGGCAACCACACCATCTACCCGTCCGTTGACTAAGTCTTCGATCGCCGCCGGGGTGTCATCGTATCCGCGAATCCCGCTGTATGTCTTTCCAAAAGTTTTCTTGGTTACCTCCTCCCCCGTGGTCCCTGATTGGACGCCAATCTGCTTGCCTTTCAAATCCTTCAGGGTTTTCACTTTCGACTGGGCTGGAACCAGGAGAAGTTGTTTAGCCTCAAAGTAGGGATCGGAAAAATCATAATTCTTCAGACGATCTTCTGTAATCGTCATAGCGGAAATTCCCGCATCTAATTTCCCTCGTTTAACCGCCTCAAAGAGTGGATCCCAACCCGTATGTTTGACGGAGACTTTCATTCCTTCCGCCTTGGCAATCGCTTTGATGATCTCCATATCGAAGCCGGTCAGTTCACCATCTCCCTCCTGCTTCTCAAAGGGAGGATACTGAGCATCCGTTCCCACTTTGAACTCCGTGGCGTGATCCGCCGATTTACCTCCACTGCACGCTGTCATCCATGCAGCTAATACCAGCATCATAGCCAGGAGAAACCCTTTTTTTCCTTTCATCATTCTGCTCCCTTCCGCTGTTTACACTATTAATTTGCTATTATTAAGACTATTCCTTACCTCCGTTTTTCCAAATCAGCCGTAAATAAAATCTACTATTCGTCCTGTAACGAAGATTTTCCTGCCTTTGTCCCATAAAAAAACCTCCGGTTTTTTTCCGGAGGGAAGAACCATTCTTCAGTTGACAGCTTCCTTCAGCTGTTTTCCAGGTTTGAAAGCAGGGATTTTGCTCGCACCGATTTCGATGGGCTCCCCGGTTTGGGGATTGCGTCCGGTCCGAGCCGCCCGCTCCCGTACTTCAAAATTTCCGAATCCGATTAGGGAAACCTTCTCCCCTTTTTGCAATGCTTCGGCAATAGAATCGAGAACCGCATCTACCAAGTTTGCGGACTCTTTTTTGGTCTTTCCAGTAGATTCGGCCACCTGCTCAATCAATTCCGTTTTGTTCATAGGTCACACTCCTTATCAGTTGAAACCTCTTAAACCTTTCTCTATGGAGGCGGATCATTTGCAGGGGTAAACGCTCTCTTCCCCATCTGTCAGAAAGGTCAATAGAGCTCTATTCCCCTTTGTTACCCAACTTTCCCCGTTCTATACCTTTCCCCATATGAATCTCATATACACCCCTCCGGTTCAACGAGCCCAGGTCAGGGAACAAACCTGCTTTGCGCCTGCTGTCTTCAAGGTTTTGGCGCACTCTGTCAATGTGGATCCGGTGGTATAGACATCATCCACTATCAGCCACTTTTTGTCCATAGTTTCAGCGCAAAAAGGTTGCAATCGGAAGGCGCCGACGAGGGCGTTCATCCTCTCCCAGCGATTGCGGCGGCTCTGGGGCGGAGTGGGCCGGGTCCTCTCCAAAACAGACCTCAGCGGAAGATGGAGACGATGGGCCACTTCCCGAGCTAAAAGTTCCGACTGGTTAAACCCCCGTTGGCGCATCCGGTCTGGATGGAGAGGGACATAGGTGACCGCCTCCGGTCGCATCCCAGATGCGAAGAGGGCTTCCGCCATCATCTCCCCCAAGGGTTCTGCCAACCCCTCCTGTCCCCGATACTTGAACAGACGTATCCATTCTTTTGCAAATGAAGTATAGCGAATCACACCTACATTTCGTTCCAAATCCCGAGACCGATGGCGGAGACAATCCCCGCAGAGGGAAGCAACCGGCCAGCTTCGTCCACACAGGGGACAGCAAGGCGGCTGGATCAGATGAAGTCCGGCTTGACAGGAGGAGCAGAGACGGTCCCAGACTCCAGCCCAGACGGAAGCGGAGTGAACAGACCCACACAGGGGGCAAAGTCCAGGTGCGGCAAACCACTTTTCCCACCATCGACTCATAACCCAGGTGCTTCCCTTTCCACTGACAGGTACCCCTTCTCCTCTGCATATCGGTTCAGACTCCGGATCTCCCGGATCGCACTTCTTTGGGCCTCTGTCCATACCGTGGATAGAAACCACACCTCCCCTTGCGGCCAGGCGGGATCCCTGCCCACACGCCCCGCCACCTGGATCAAAGTGGCACGATCAAATACCGGATGATCCGCCCCCACCACCAACACATGACAATGAGGTACGGTCACGCCCCGTTCCATCACGGTAGTGGTCACCAGAATTTGAAGCTCTCCCTCCATGAAAGATTGGATCGTTTCTCGTCTTTTCTCATTTCTGCCCGTGGCCAACCCGGTGGCTTTTTTCAGCCCGGGCATGCGCTGCTCGATCCAGTCCATCACCAGATTGGCATCGGAGATCCGCGGAACAAACAGAAAAGCCTGTCCCTTCTCCGCCGATACCTCCTTCAGAAAGAACTCCAACTGCGGTATGGAAGCCCCTCGCTCCAATCTCCGCTGTAAGCCCCCAAGCCGGTAAACTTTGGGAACAGGCAGCGGGGAGCCGTGAAAGCGGGCCGGAACCGTCACAGAAGCCATTTTCCCTCGTTGAACCCGTCGTTTCCAGCTAGAGGGCGGTGTAGCTGTCAGATAGACTTGTTGACCCCCGTCGATCAAGCTCCGACGGACTCCCTGGAGCCAGCGGGGATCTTCCTGCAAAGGAAAAGCATCCGCTTCATCTACTACCGCCAGTCTGAATCGGCGGTAATAGCGAAGGGTCTGCTGTACCGTCGCCACGGTCAGCGGCCGATTCTCCCAGATCTCTCCCGTCTCCCCGTGGACTTCTGCCACTTCCGTTCCGGGAAAAGCCCGTCGCATCCGTTGCGCCACCCCAGTAACCACCTCCCGACGGGGAGAGACCCACAATACCCCCTCGCCTTGCTCCAGAATCTGCCGAACTGCCGGAAATAGCATCTCCGTCTTGCCGGAACCGGTGACAGCCCACACCAACAGCTCCGCCTCTTCCCTTTCCAACCACTGGAGACACTGGGTCGCGGCATCCTGTTGAGCCATAGACAAAGCGGGCAACCTCAGTTCCACCTCCTTCTCTGCTGAATGATTTCCCAGGGGTTCCACCAGAACCAGGGGCATGCAAGCCCGATTCCTTCCCAGAATCACACAGCGGTCACACCAGGCGCAGACTCCCCCGCAGCGGGCACAGGGACCGGTACGGATCCGGCTGGCATCCGCTCCACAACGATTGCACCTACGGCGCAGAGCGGCACCCGTGGCCTCGACTCCAGGAAGGAAGATCCCCCGCTTCGTCAAAGCCAACCATTGCAGCCCCTGGCGTAGCTCCACCTCTGACTCCTCCACTCTCAACTCGTCCCAGATGAGGGCTCTTCCCTCTAACCGTCGATGCAGAGTATGGGCCATCCTTTCCCACCGCTGTACATCCTCTCCCCCTTCTCCAGTCCAAAGAGGGGGGACTCCTCCGGTCACCTGACGGAAGGCTTGTCCAAATGAGGAAAGGGTTTGGACAGGGTGGATCTCTACGCCATATCTCCTCCAAAAACAGTGATCCACCTCGGGAGCGAGGGTGATCCAAGTGTCCCCTTGAACCTGATAGATAGTAAAGTCCATAGTTCTCCCCCACTTTCCCATGCAAAATCCCCTCCGGAGGGGAGGGGCAGTCCGGCTCGGTTGGTACTGCTGACTATTTATTTCCGGAATCATTGCGAAGATCGAGCACCCAAGTGGTTCTCCCTCCGCTGGATTCCGGTTCCCGGTCCCATCTGGCGGAGGTTGCAGTGTACGGCAACACTTCCAAAGTAGGGTATCGTCTTTGCAACCGTTGCAGAATCAAAGGGGTATCGTCAGTGGAACCTGTATCCAGACACAAGATCTCGGATGGCTTTCCCGCCAATCTTCTACGCTGACAATAAGAACGGATGACCCACTCCACATTTTGCTGGCTGTTACGGGTCAACAGGACCAGTCGGGGGGAATGGCTGTAAAGGCCGGGGAAGCTGAATATTCTTGAAAATTGGTCCGCCGTGATCCGGATGACCGCGAACAGCGCAATTCCAAAGAAAAGCCACTGTTCCATGGTTCTTTTCTCCCCCTTTGCCCCCAATATATGCACAAGAGAGCCAAGGGGTTCTGCGGAATGGATGGGGCCAGGAGATCCTGTTCACCCACGGGACCATGTCATCCTGCAAGGAAAGTAAAGACAGTCCCCTCGGAATCTAACTGTTGAGGCAGTCGGAAGGATCAAAAGGAAGTAGGCCCTAGAAGCGTTGGGATTTACCGCTTTTGAAGAGGGTCGGAATGGAGTTTCACAATCGGCTTTCATTCCGGAGCTTCAGCCCATCAAGAGGGGAATGGAAGTCGTGATCCAGTGACTTGGGCAGCACAGGACTCCCTACCCCCGCCGATTTTCTGGTTTATCCACAACCTTCTATCGACAGACCTCGGCAGGAGAACCTCCTTCATTTTATCTCATTTTCCTATTTTTGTGAACCGATAAAAATAAAAGAACCGCCCCGACAGCGGTCCTGAATCACACTTATCCTGGCGTCTTGATTCGCCCTATTTTAGGTAGGAACTAAGGTCGGGATGGTGGGCCTTTGCGCACTTTGCAAGAGATCGTAGCCCTCCCACCATCCCTCTCCCCTCAAGCCATATTTTACGATGGGGGCAAGGGGAAGAGGAAAAAGGTCGTTTTGTTCCCAACATCCTCTTTAGGGTTCATCAACAGCCCTGACACTTATCACCGTTTCGCCCTCGTTCCGTATGTTTCTTACAGCCCGGCACCCCTGCGGAGTACATCCGCCTTGTCGGTTTTCTCCCAGGGAAGGTCCAGATCTGTCCGGCCGAAATGGCCATAGGCCGCCGTCTGCTTGTAAATCGGACGGCGCAGATCCAATTGGTGGATGATCCCCGCTGGTCTGAGGTCAAAATGCTTCCGTACCAGGCCGACGAGGGTTTTCTCATCTACCCGGCCAGTCCCAAAAGTATCGATATGGATGGAGACGGGTCGGGCGACACCGATGGCATAGGCCAGCTGAACCTCACATTTGTCCGCCAAGCCAGCAGCTACAATATTTTTGGCCACATACCGGGCGGCGTATGCTCCGGAACGATCCACCTTGGTCGGGTCTTTGCCGGAGAAAGCCCCTCCGCCATGTCGGGCATAACCCCCATAGGTATCCACAATGATTTTCCGCCCCGTCAACCCAGCATCCCCCATCGGACCCCCGATGACAAAGCGCCCCGTAGGATTGATATAAAAAATAGTCCGCTCGTCCAGCATTTCGACAGGAATTACCGGCTGGATCACATGCTCCCGAATCTCTTCCTGGATGCGATCGAGAGAAACCTCTTCCGAGTGTTGGGTCGAGACGACCACTGTATCGATCCGTACCGGACGGTCTCCCTCATACTCTACCGTCACCTGAGTCTTCCCGTCAGGACGGAGGTAATCCAAAGTCCCGTCCACCCGCACCTCATGAAGGCGACGGGCCAAGCGGTGGGCCAGGGAGATCGGCATCGGCATCAGTTCCGGTGTCTCATTGGTGGCAAAACCAAACATCAGTCCTTGGTCGCCGGCACCGATTGCATCGATTTCCTCTTCGGTCATCTGCCCTTCCCGCTTCTCCAGGGCTTCGTCCACCCCAGCGGCGATATCAGGGGACTGCTCATCGATGGAGGTCAACACCCCACAGGTTTCCGCATCAAATCCATACTTCGCACGGGTGTATCCAATCTCCCGGATCGTATCTCGAATAATCTTGGGAATGTCTACATAACAAGTCGTGGAAATCTCTCCAGAAACCAGCACCAGTCCCGTCGTCACTGCAGTTTCACAAGCCACACGAGCATTGGGATCCCGAGCCAGAATTTCATCCAATACCGCATCGGAGATCTGGTCACAAATCTTATCTGGGTGTCCCCCCGTAACCGACTCCGATGTGAACAGACTTCGCAAGGTGATTCCCCCTTCACAGCCAAATACTTCATCCATAGGAAAAAGCCCGGAGTAGGCGCCCCCGCAGACTCTCCCACATCCGGCTGTTCTTTCACGTTGATTACACTGGAAAATTTCATATCAAGAATACATGAAAAGGGGCCCAATGACAAGCGATGGGCAATGAACCCCCAAGCCCTCCCTTACCCCCGACACACCCTAAATGGGCCGTTTTCGATTAGGTAGGCCAAATCATTGGAAGAGTGGGATCAACCCCGATGCTAAAATACGATGCGGATCAATTCCAATCGATTTTAATGGACAGAGAAGGCTATTCAGAAATAATGGAAGGATTTGAAGTAAAAAACTGATGGTGATTGAATGGGGGGCTACAGAAAGCTTTGGATCAATGGATGGCAGATGGAACAGTGTCCCAGGAGATCGAAATCTAAGGATACGCTGGATATGATTATACAAACCAGGTTACCGATAAAAATAGAACCACTGGGGGCTCCCCGGTGGTTCTATTTATTCCCTCCATTCCAGGGCTGTTGATTAACCATAAAAAAGATGATAGGAACAAAACCACCCTTTCGCTCTTCCCATTGCCCTCTCTCGAAATATCATTCGAGAGGACGGGGATGGTGGGACGGCTACGATCTCTTACAAAGAGTGTAAAGGCTCTCACCGTCCCACCATCCCGACCTTAGTTCCTGCCTAAAATAGGTCTAATCAACACGCCTGCCTCCATTCATATGTACAGAGTTCGTCATCATCCTCTCCTTTCTTTGGAGGGAGGTAGTCTAGGATCTTTTTCACCCTATCCCCTTCCAGTGGTTTTTGGAGTCACTTTCAGCCGATATGCTTTGCCGAGATCCACATCTCCTCCCCGGACCCGGAGATAGTAAGTACCGGGAGGTAGTTTGGAATTCAGATCGCTCTGTTTCTTCCCCTTTGACAGGTGCTTTTCTTCCAAGACCCGTAGGTTTTCGTCATAGAGCCACCAAGTGGTATCCTTAGCTCCTCGAGGGAGTTGGAGCCGAAGGGTGGTCTTCTCTGTTTGGGGGAGGACGAGGACATACCAATCTGGATCCATCTCCCCTTCGATCTTTCCAGCAGTGGTACCGGGATGGAGGGGAGCCGCGCGTGAGGGGATCCGATGGCTCTCTTTTGCACTCCCGTCTTTCGGTGCAAACTGGACTGTGAGATTGTATGGGTCATCGATGGGGTTCGTTCCGTAATCCGACACCCGAATGTAGATGCTCTCCTTCTTCACCTTCATCTGGTATTTCTCTACTTTCCCTTCCGCCCCTTGGTCCACCTTTTTCCCTTTCCAGGAACCTTCCCGTTGAATAAACAGGACGGGGTCCCCCCGCGGACTCCAGATCTCCGCTCGAAGTTTCAGGGTGCCTTCTTCCGGGATCTCCAGCCGATACCAGTCGTAATCCCGCCGCTTGTGCAATGTGGCTCTAAACACGCTGTATCCGGGCTTCACTTTGATATTGAAAGCATTCCATTGGTGATCATTGTTTTCATATTTATCCGGTTGCGGGCGGTAACGATTCTCCAAGGTGTACTCCCAAGAGCGATCCTTAGATGTGGAATAGCAAGCAATCACAGATCCATAGGTAGGTACCGTCACCCGGATCTGTTCTGCCTGTTTCCCTTCGTAGCGGACACGCTTTTGATCTGCTGTCGTGATTTCGGCCGTGATCCCCGGAATCTTCTGGCCGACTCCTTTGAGGGTCAAAGTCAGCATGCCACCATAGTTCACTTCCACTTCAAAACAATCCCGATCCCGCGCCCCCTTCAGTACACCCTCCACCACCTGATTCAGCGGAAAAGGTGCCGCCTCCGCTTCCCGATCGTTGGGCTCATAAATATCTTTGCGAGGCTTTTCAGTCAAAGCCTTGTACACATCGATCAGACCATAGCCGCCCTGTTGATTCCAACGGACTCCCTTTTCAGGTCGGGCCGTCTGGCGAATCAGATTGCGCACTTGCGCAGGACTTTGCTCCGGATCCTTACGGAGAATCAGGGCCGCCAAAGCTGCCACTTGCGGGGTGGCAAAGGAGGTACCCGAATCCTTCCCAAATCGGCCCGCCAAGGTAGCGGCTCGAATCCCCTCTCCTGGGGCTACCACATCGATCCCTGTTCCCCAGTTGGAAGTGGGGACCACCTTGCCTGTGGGACCGACGGAACCGACCCCGATGACGGTGGGAAAGGCAGCGGGATAATAGATAGGACTGTTGTAGATGATTTCACCCTCTCGGTTGACACTCGCATTTCCCGCCGCCCCCACTAAGACCACTCCGTGTTCCTCGGCGTAAGCCACTGCATCTGCCATCGCTTCTGAGTAGGTCCAACTTCCCTGAGCGAGGACAATGACACGAGCCCCCTTGCGAACCGCCTCCCGGATTCCCTCGGAGGTGTAATAGACATCACCGTCGGAACCGTCGGACATCACCTTCACCGGCATCAGGTGCAAGCCGATCCGATCCCCTTTCTCTTCCCAGCCTCTCCACACCTCAGCGATGACCCCCGCCACATGAGTGCCGTGACCCATTTGATCCTCAGGGGGCAAAGAAGAGTCCTTCAGATTCACCCCCTCCACCAGATAGGGAACCAGATCTGGATGATCCAGATCGATTCCGGTATCCACCACCGCCACGGTAACCTCTGGATCTGACTTCGTTTTTTGGGTGGGGAGAGAAACCTTCCGCCAGGCCTGGTCCGCCCGAATCTGTTGGATATAGTACAATCCTTCTGTTTCATTCTCGTCTCGGTGCTTCTCTTTTTCCACTTCGTACTTCTGGTTGGGATGGATAAACTCCACGTCGACGTGGGAGGACCAACGATCCAACCACTCATCTTCCTTGACTTCGCCTTTCAGTCGGACCAACATGTTGATCCCACTCCCGTTCTCCCTTCGATGAAGCACGTCCACAGTACGAAGGAAAGCAGGATCCACCTTTTTCCCCTTCCATTTGATCACCCACTCCTGTTGCACCGTCTTTTTTCCCGACTCTTTTTTCCCCGGCATCGAGTCAGACTCATTTTTTTCATCTGTATTGGTGCAACCGGTGATCAAGAGAAGGAGCAAAAATCCGACTGCGATCAGCCAACCTGCTCTGTTCATCCCATTCAACCCCATCCCGTCGGCTCTGTTTGTTAAATTCAGCTTACCATGAATCGGATGGGAATGGGGAAACTGAACCATAATAACAAGATCAGGCGATGGGAGAGGTGATCTCATTGAAAAAAAACAAAGGTTGGGTTATTTTTCTTTTCATCCTAGTCATCGGAGTCTCGGCTCTTCTATGGATGCAAGGCTTCGGCCCATCCGGGTTGGAGTCGCTTCCCAAGGAGAAAAAACCGCCCGAGAACCCCCCCGCCCCCTTGACACAGCAGATCCCCTCCCCCTCTGAACCGCGGCTTCCTCCTCCCACCCGTCAACCCGTCAGCCTGTTGCTGATCGGAGTGGATCAACGAAAGGGGGATGTGGGAAGAGCTGATGCCCTGATGATCGTCACACTCAATCCCTCCCGAAAAACGGTAAAAGTACTCAACATCCCACGCGACAGTAAAACCCGACTTGTGCTGGGGGAGGGACGCCTCCAGGAGGATAAAATCAACCACGCCTATTCCCTCGGCAACGGAATTCCCTCCACAGTCCGCACGGTAGAGCAATTTTTATCCCTACCCATCCATCACTATGTGAAGGTGAACTTCTCCGGCTTTCGCAGGGTAGTCGACCTCTTCGGCGGGGTTGATGTGGAAGGAAGCCGCAATTTTTCTTATAAGGGACATACCTTTAAAAAAGGCCCCATGAAACTGAACGGTTCCCAAGCCCTGGCTTATGTTCGGGATCGGACAGGGGGAAACGATTTGGATCGGCACAAACGACAGCAACAAGTGATGAGAAGCTTGTGGAAGAAAGGAACACATTGGTCCACCCTGTTAAAGATGGATGATCTCTACCATATCCTTCAACAACATGTCACAACGGATCTCAGCCTGCAGGATACCTGGCGCCTCCTCCGTACCCTGCGCCTGATCCAGGAAGAAAACGTGGAGGTGCTTCACTTGTCCGGAAGAGATCAATGGAGCCCCCGTTACTACATGATCGTGCCAGAGAAGGAACGGCAACGGGTTAGTCAAGTCCTGCGCGAGCATCTGGAATTGAAATCTCCCACATCACACAGGCCCTAAAGGCCTGTTTTTCTTTACGATTTTCTTGTGAAACCCCTGGCGGCCGATGGACTTTCTCACCTGGCTTCCAGTATGATGATCATGGCACTAGAATCACAAACAGCTGACCCTTTCACCCCTCCTTCCCTCCCCTGGAAACGTTGTGAAAAAAACGTTCACAGGGAGGATGGGATTTCACATGGAGTGACTTGGGCCCGCAAGAACCTTGGTGCCGATATGTGAAATCCCATCCCGACCGCGCAGTAAATCACAACGCTTCTAGGGGTGGATCTCGCATCAGGACTTTTCCTCGGATGGTCGGCTCCAGCTTCGGCTCATCCCAGATCCACCGCCACCCTGTCTCTGTGGTTCCCAAAGGCGGAGGTTGCTCCTTTCTGGGCCCCTCTCTCTCACCCTCCCGGGCATCAGGAGAGATCCAGGGGAGCTGTTGAGCCAGACACGCTTCATAAACAGGCAAAATACCGATGGTATACAAAAGAATCCACCCTTTCAGCGGACAAGCATCCGTTAATGATTCAAAGAATACACAGGGAGAATCCAATTGACCAGCCCTTCGACAAAGGTTGCCAAAAGGTTTTCCCAGTTCCCTCCAACTCCGAAGGGGATCCTTACTTCGACAAGAGAGGAGGCATTCCGTTGCAAAAGCCGTCCCAATACTTCACCGTGAAGGGAGCTGGACAGGCGGAGATCCACATCCAAAAATCCCACTTTATCTGCCGTGTAAACCGTGTCGAATCAGAAGCAGAAGCCGTCGCCTGGATCACGGAAATCTCCAAGCGTCACTGGGATGCCACCCATAACTGTTATGCCTACTCCGTGTTGGGAGAGAGTAAAGCAGAAAAGTCCTCCGACGACGGGGAACCTGGCGGCACAGCCGGCCGCCCCATCTTGGAAGTGATCAAGGCACGGAAACTGTTCAACACCGCCGTGGTGGTCACCCGTTACTTCGGCGGAATCAAACTGGGGGCCGGAGGGTTGGTCCGTGCCTACAGTCAATCGGCTTCCACCGGCTTGGATGCCGCCGGAACACTGAACTGGCTACTACACAGCCAGATGGAGATTACAGTGGACTATGCTGCCATGGGAAAAGTGGAGCATGCACTTCGATCCATGGAGGTTGAAGTGGAATCTCCCCGCTTCGACGAGCAGGTTCACTGGAGAGTCTGGGTCCCCGTCGGTCAGGAATCATCGATCAAAGAGAGGGTGGCAGAGTGGACCCATGGTCGGGGACGGGTCACCCTTCGCGGTGTAGAGCACCGTCCCATGGAAGTATAAGAAAACCCTCCCTAGCTCATCAGATGAGCCGGGGAGGGTTTGGGTTTCTTCAGAATGCCGGGACCACAGCCCCTTTGTATTTTTTCTCTATGAACTTGGCCACTTTGGGCGAGGTAAGCGCTTTAGCCAATTCCTGGATAGCTTGGTCTTTCTCGTTCCCCTCTTTAACCGCCAGAACATTGACATATGGGGATTCTTTTCCTTCTATGATCAAAGCATCCTCCATCGGGTTCAGCTTGGCTTGAAGTGCATAATTGGTGTTGATCGCCGCTGCATCCACTTGGTCCAGCACTCGGGGAAGTGTAGCTGCTTCCAGAGGTTTAAATTTCAGCTTTTTCGGATTGTCGGCGATATCCTTGACGGATTTTTCTCCATCACCTGACTTCAGTTTGAGCAAGCCCTCATGTTCCAACAGCAGCAATACCCGTGTGACCTCACTGGTTCCATTAGGCAAAGCGATGGTGGATCCTTTTTTCAGTTGGGAAATTTTATCGATCTTTTCCGAGTATAAACCGATCGGTTCGATATGAACCCCTACTACCTTCTTCAAGTGCCAGCCCCGTTCTTTATTGGAGGTCTCCATCCACGGGATATGCTGGAAAAAATTTGCGTCCAACTGCTCCTCTTCCACCCCTTTGTTGGGAGTGACATAATCCTGGAGCACTTTCACTTCCAGCTGAATCCCCTTTTTCTCCAGATCCGGCTTCACCTGATTCAGAATTTCAGCGTGAGGCACCTGGGAGGCACCCACCTTGAGAATCTGTTTCTCATCGGTTCCTCCCGTTTCCGAACCACCACAGGCCGTCAGGGCCAGGACCAAAGATAAGGCCAAAAGTAACAATGACCATCCTTTTCTCATCATGTTTCCCCCGTTCTTTTATCGTTTATCCAAACGACGGGATACCCAATCTCCACACCATTGAACCAATTGAACCATCAAGATCAGGAGAATCCCGCAGACATATAGCATGCCATCGTTGAAAGATTGGAATCCGTAGCGAAAAGCGGCGTCCCCGAGACCGCCACCACCGACCACACCAGCCATCGCCGAGAAACTGACCAGGGTCACACAAGTGACGGTTAGCCCTGAGACGAGAGCAGGAATCGCTTCTGGAATCAAGACGCGTCTGATCACCTGAAAGCGAGTCGTCCCCATAGATCTGGCCGCCTCCACCACTCCTTTGTCCACCTCTCGCAAGGCGGTTTCCACCATTCTGGCGTAGAAAGGAGCGGCACCGGCAATCAAGGGAATGGTGGCTGCAGTCGGCCCCAGACTGGTCCCCACTAGAAATTGTGCCAGGGGAAACAGAAACAGCACGAGCACAATAAAAGGAACTGCCCGGAAGATATTCACAATGGCAGACACCACTTTTTGCAACCAAGGTTGATCCCAAAGATTTCCTCGCTCGGTCACCACTAATAGGACTCCCAGCGGAATCCCGAACAGGGCCGTAAAGAAGGTGGAAATGCCCACCATATAAGCAGTTTCTCCTGTGGCCTGCCACACGGACGGCCAATCCACTTCATGAAACATGTGCCTTCCCCTCCACCAATTCCACATCTTCTCCGATTTGGTTGAGGAGACGATTCACTTCCCCCGGCTCCCCACTGATTTGGACGGAGATCCGTCCGCTTTCATCCACTTCCCCATCTAGGCTCCGGAGGGTCACCCGGGAACTACTGACAGCAGGGCTCAGGATTTTCCACACTTGATCCCAGCGGGGAAAATCACAGCGAATCACGGTCTTTCCAGGGGAAGGGGAGTCCTGTACGCCCGTCCTTTCCACCCGCAGTTGTTGGACAAATTGGCGGATCAGGGAATGACTGGGCTGTTTGAACACCGAGTCTACCTCCCCGGATTCCACGATCCGTCCGTCATCCATCACGGCTACTCGGTGGCAGATCGATTTCACCACACTCATCTCGTGAGTAATCAACAGCAAAGAGATGCCTGTATCCCGGTTGATCTCCTTGAGTAGTCCCAAAATGGATGAAGTGGTCTCCGGATCGAGAGCGGATGTGGCTTCGTCACACAGCAAAACGTGGGGATCGTTCGCCAAAGCCCGCGCGATACCGACCCGCTGTTTTTGCCCCCCAGAGAGTTGGGCGGGATAAGCTTCCGCCCGGTTCGCCAGACCTACCCGTTCCAAAAGGGCATCCACTTTATGACGAACTTCCTGTTTCGGCCGGCCCGCCACCTCAAGAGGAAATGCTACATTCTCCCGGACTGTGCGCGACCAGAGCAAATTAAAATGTTGGAAGATCATTCCGATTTTCATACGGGCGGCTCGCAGTTCCTTCTCTCCAAGGTTGGAGATCAGTTGCCCATCCACACGGACCTCTCCACGGGTGGGGGTCTCCAGTCCGTTCACCAGCCGCAACAAGGTGCTCTTGCCTGCACCGCTGCGACCGACGATCCCGAAAATCTCACCCTTTTGCACCTCGAGATCCACATCGGTCAATGCCTGCACCGGTTCGTTATCTCTCAGGGTAAAGGATTTACTCACGTTCTTCAGTTGGATCACGTACATCACCACCCCATATAAAAAGTCCTTTCCTCAGACAAGGAAAGGACCGATTTGCGATCACGGATCCTTCCTCTCATCTGTCAGAACCTTCAAGTTCTGCAGGAATTGGCACCTTAACCATCAAATCGGTCGGTTGCCGGGCTTCATCGGGCCAGTCCCTCCACCTCTCTTGATAAGAGAAAAGCGATGTATTCAAATGTTAGATGTGATGATATCATGACCCACCCATCACGTCAACGGAAGATATTCCCTCCCTGGGATCAGGGCTGTTGATTAATCCCAAAGTGGATGATAGGAACGAAACGATCCTTTCGCTCTTCCTATTGCCCCCCATCGTAAAATATGGCTTGAGGGGACGAGGATATGGTGAGATAGCTACGATCTCTTGCAAAGAACGATAGCGAGACCCGGGAGCGGAAAGCGACCCTGGCGAGACTTGTGCCCTATGGGTGCAAAGGCGAATCAAAGCCCCACCATCCTGACCTTAGTTCCTGCCTAAAATATGGCTAATCAACACGCCTGCCCTGGGATATAGTTACTAACAGAACCAACCCTCACCCCGCACTGCCTACTGTTTCAGATGTTTTTCGGGAGATTACATTTACTTTACATTTGCGCCGAAAATCACTAATCCGGCGGCAGATCTCTTATAATAAAGATATCAAAGGAGTATGGGAGGTGCCCCAGATGAACTCACCCGCAGTTGGCAAACCCTTTTGGTTGGGCATTTTCAACGCAGCGTGTTTGAGTGTCCCGCTGTGGTTGCTCTTGTATCTGTCCCTGCGTCTGATGTTCTAATGGGAGCCACATTCCATACCCATGCTTCAGATGCTTCTGTTCCCATTCCCATTCCATATAAACATTGCAAAAGGGTTGCCTATGTGGCAACCCCCTTTTTTTCCGTTCCATTTATCTGGCACCGCTTCCCGACAGAACCACCCAAACCGTGCGCCATAAAATTTTCATATCCAAGGCAAGGGACTGACTGCGGATATAGTACATATCCAACTGGAATTTTTCCTCTGGAGTTGACTCATACCCTCCGTTCACCTGTGCCCATCCCGTCAATCCCGGCTTCACTGATAAGCGCTGTTTGAAGCCCGGAATCTCCTGGGAAAACTTCTCGGTAAAGACATGGCGCTCCGGCCGAGGGCCAATCAGACTCATATCCCCTCGCAACACATTGATCAACTGGGGAACTTCATCAATCCGGGTCTTACGGATGAACTTTCCGACGCGTGTGACCCGGGGATCATTTTTGGCCGCCCATTGCGGTCCGTTTTTCTCCGCATCGGTCCGCATGGAACGCAACTTGTACACATGAAAGCGACTTCCATTCAGCCCCACCCGTTCCTGGGAATACAAAACAGGACCCCTGGATTCCAACCGGATCGCAAGTGCCGTCAGCACCAGCACCGGTAGAATGAAGATCAGTAGAGCAATGGAGAAGACCACTTCAAACCCTCTTTTAAGGAAGGGATAATATCCGGTTGCCGTATAAGGCGAACTCTCGGTTCGCGCCCTCAGATCGCTTTCGTAAGCCACCGCTTTGGAACGCATCCGCAAACCACTCCTACCGTATGATGATTCCATTGGGTCGGTTTATGGATGAAATATGTTACAGTTCTTTTACATCCGTTTCTGTCTGGTCGCTGAACGCCGTTCAATCTGTTACTCAGTATACTGCAGATGTCCCGATTTTACAATAGATCGGAACATCTATTTTACACAAAGATTACAGTTGTGTTACAGAACACCGTAAAAGTCCATAGTCCGTGCCAAACCGGTTTCCAAATCTATGGTCGGTTCCCAATTCAAAACGGACTTCACCCGATCAATGTTAAAGTAACTGTACTTAATGTCGCCGGGCCGGTTCGGTCCGTAGTTTACCGCTAGCTTGCGTCCGCTGATTTTTTCCATTGTTTGTACCAAATCATTGAGGGAGGTATTCACCCCAGTGCCGAGATTGAAAGTTTCTCCATCTCCCGCTTCCAATGCCGCCACATTGGCACGGGCGACATCCTCAACATAAATATAATCCCGAGTCTGCTCCCCGTCCCCATGGATCGTCAAGGGAAGCCCCCGCAACAGCCGATCGATAAAGATGGAAATGACGGCCCCTTCCCCATGGGGAACCTGCCGGATTCCGTACACATTGGCATACCTTAAAATCGTAAAAGAAAGTCCGTGCAAACGATGATAGGCCTGGATATATTCCTCAGGCGTTCCTTTGGAAATACCGTACGGGGCCAATGGCGACAATGGATGTTGTTCATCGATGGGCAAATATTGGGGATTACCATAGATGGCCGCCGATGAAGCATAGATGAATTTGGCCACCCCGTGGCGGCGACAACTTTCCAACAGGCGGATCGTACCCAGAATATTGGTTCGGGCATCTGCGAGGGGATCCTCAATGGAGCGGGTCACTTGGGATTGAGCGGCCTGATGGATCACCGCATCTGGTTGCTCCTCACCCACCACCTCGTCGATGTCTTCATCCTGAATGTTCAGCCGGTAAAAAGAACTCTCTGGCCTCAGAACTTCCTCTTCCCCGGTGGACAGATTATCCACCACCACCACCTGGTGCCCCTTTTCCAACAATTGATCTACGATATGGGAGCCGATAAAACCGGCTCCCCCTGTCACCAACACCTTCATATCTATGACTCCTTCTCTGTTGTAAAGGGGATTCCGCCCCTGTACGAAATCCTCCAGTGCTTCTAGTGGTTCCTCTATAGAAGAAACGGGATTCCCTCCGTTAAGGTTTTCTTCAGGAGGCAGGGGATCCATCCCAGCCCTCTTCACCCGGAGCGATTGATTTCTTCTATCGGCTTTGCACCGGGGTAGAGCAGGCTTTTCATCTCCCGCAACAGCTTTTTAGCCAATTTTCTCCGATCGCCAAAGCGCTCGATGTACCGTTGACCCTGTTCGGCTATCCGCTCTCGTTCCTCTGGGGACAGGGTCATCAATTTCTCGATCGCCTCAGCCAATCCTCGGGAATTCTCCGCACCAGAGAAGAGTCCTACCCCGTTTTCCTCCACAATCTGTCGGACCTCGCCGTCTACAGTGGTGATGACGGGTTTGCCTACATACAGATAGTCAAATAATTTATTGGGGCGGGCCCCTCTGAAAATCTCATGATCTGCGAGGGAGATCACTCCACAGTCGGCGGCATCGATATAATGGTAAATCTCCTCTTTGGGAACCGGATCCAGCAGGTACACATGATCCAGCCCCCGCTCTCTTTTCAGTTGCCGAAGCCGCTCCTTTTCTGGCCCATCACCGATCAGCACGATGGCACAACCTGTCGGCAGATCAAGAGCCGCCTGGACAACGTGTTCCAGTGCATTGGCCGGGCCGTGAGCACCAGCATAAAGGGCGACAAACCGATAGGATTCCACTCCCATCCGTCGCCGATATTCCCTTTTCTCCGATTTTCGGGGGTGCCAGGACCCCTGCACAATTCCGTTGGGGATCAAAGAGATTTTATGAGAGGGAATCCCTTTGGCGGCGATGAACTTGCGTTGATACTCCGTCAATACGATGATTTGATCCGCCCGCCGGTAAAGGAAGGATTCCAGGCGGGTCAGAGCCTTGATCACCAGGGGATTTCTCAGTCCATTCATCTGAATGAGAGTATCCGGCCACAGATCCCGCACTTCCAGGACGAAGGGACAACGTTTCACCTTGGACAACACCCACCCAGCCAAAGGGGTGAGCAGGTGGGGAGAGGAAGCCAATAGCAGATCCGGCCGCCTGCGGAAACATCCGACCAGCACGAATAGGAAGGAAAAGCTGATCATATTTAACACCCGCCGGAAATCATTCCTGGTATGGGGAAAAGACCACAACCACCGGAGACGAAAACCGGGGGTCTTCACTGAATCCCGTTCCGCTCTTCGGATCCTGCGCCGCCGGGTGTGATTGAAGGAAGAAAGCCACAGGGTCACCTCTGCCTGTTCTTCTGCCGCCCATTCCTGGGCCAGCTCATAATGCCGGGTAATCCCGCCCAGATGAGGGGGTGCCGCATAGTGATTGGCGATCCAGATACGCAATTGGACTTCACTCCCTTACAGCCCTTGATACAGCTGTATTAATTTCTTCTCCTCCACCTGCCAGTTATATACTTCTCGATGCGCCTGCCGTCCCTTGACTCCCATCCTTCTCCGCAGTTCATCGTTCCGAAGGATCTCAGCCACTTGAGCCGCTATTTCCTGTGGTTGAAGGGGATCCACTGTCCGGCCAGCCCCGCTCCCCTCCACAATCTCCCGCCACAGAGGAAAGCGGGTGGCGATCACAGGCAAGCCTGCCGCCATATATTCAAACATTTTGATGGGAAGCGATTCCCGATAGTTTTCCACGGGATGAAGACAGACCAAACCCACTTTCCCTTTCCCCAGCCACTGTTGCACCTCGGTATAGGGAATCTTTCCATGGAGGGTGACCCCCTTCTGGCGCAGGAACTTTTCCTCCCGATCCTCTGGCCGGATATGTTGCAAAGGGCCGATCAGATGAAGCTCCGCCTCCAACTCCTGAGGCAGGTGATCCATCATCTCGATCATCTCCCGATACCCCCGTAAGTAGGAGATCCCGCCGATATACAAGATCCGGTTTTTCTCATCCTCTCCGCTGGCTGGTGGTGGATCCAAGGGCAGGGGATAGTTCTTTACCACCACCACTTGCGGACCCGAGGAAAAATTGCGGGCGATCGGCTCTGTCGCGGTCACTACCGCCGACAGGCGCCGAGCCATCCCTTTCTCCAGGAGATCGGCGATCCTAGAGAGGGGCTTGCGTAGCCACTTTGGAATCCACGGTTTGGTATGGATCTGTTTAGGAAGATCCTCATGGGCGTCGTAAATGACTGGAGCTCCTGTCCACCAGCGGAGAAGAACCCCCCACGGCAACAGCTCGGGATCGTGAAAGTGAAATCGATCCGCCCCGCTGGAGCGCGCCCGCTGGAAAAGGCGCCATCCACTCAGCAGTCTAGCGACTCTGCTTTTGGGAGGAGGGAGGCCGATGAGGGTCACTCCCTGTTCCTCCCGTCGCTCAAAATCAGCCCGCGCATGCAATTCCACCTGGTATCCCGACCGGGCCAGGGAGACGGCCTCCTTGTAAAACACCCGGGAGTCATCACAGCTGTGGACCGAGCTGAAGATCATCACCTTTTTCATGTGGCCACCCTCCCCCTAGACGAACTCCTCTCTTCCCCTCGGCTTCCCACCGCCACAACAGCTAGTGCAAACCCGAGGACGACCCACATCGGAGTGAAATGGATCGCCGTGCTGGGAGCCATCCCGCCAAAGAAATAGCCGATCAGAGCGATCAAGCTGGAGGTGGCCCCCCAGCGGATCCAGGGGGAAAGATGCCTTTGCTCATTCACCTGGGCCAATCGCCACAGCCGGTATAGGAGCAGGAAGTACAGTGCCATATAAGGGATAAAGATGACCACCCCGAAATTGACCAGCACCTCCGCCCACCAGTTGTGGATATTGGTCTTGTCCACCCCAGGCATTGCCTGCATGTAATACTCAATATTTCCCGCCCCCACACCCAAGTAGTGGCTCTGATGGAGCAAGCGCAGACCCTGGATGATTAGTGCCTTGCGCGTATGAATGCTCTGATCCCCGGAAGCCGCCGCATTCTCCTCCTCTTCTTCTTGGAAGTTCCAACCTTGGAGATCCTGTATCGCCCCCAAGGTGGAACCCAGCTTCTCACGGGTGGGTTGGACCAGAAGGAGAGAGGTCAACTGCTGAACCAGCAAGATCGCCAACAGTATCAACCCGACTCCCTGGAGTAGACGGGTCCGGTTGAATTTCCATCGTTCTACAGTGAAGGGAATCAGCAACCCCCACACCAAAGCCATCAAAGGAAGGACCAACCCGCTGTTGCTACGAGAACCTGTCATGAAGAGACAAACCAGGGCGATTACTCCCGTCCCGTAGATCACGCCCTTGTACCACCGGCTGAGCGGGAGCATATACAGAGCCGTCACCAAAAAGGGCAGGCCAAGGGTAATCGCTGTAGCAAAATCGTTTTGGTTGGTAAAAAAAGAAGTGGGATAAGGTTGATTCTCCCCAGAGTACCGGGACACAGGAAGATGCCATGCAGTAAGTGATTCAAGCCACCCGAAGATCACTAGGACAAAAAATACGCCGAACAGGATCCGAGAAGTACACCGAATACTGCCTGGACTGTGGATAAAATAAGGAAAGGAGAGGCACAAGAGCAACATCATTATCAAAAAGGAGGTGTACCTCAAACCCAATTCCCAGTGACCAGCCCAAAACAGGGAAAGGACTCCGTAGATCGCCCAGCAAGCGAAAAAGGCGACGTACCACCGCACTGGAATCCACGGGGATGATTCCAAAGAATGATGGCGAACTCGGTGAATAATCCATCCTCCCACCAACAAAAGGAGGAGCACCCGGAAACCAGTCATTCTGAAGCCAGGAAAAATCGTCACTCCCAGAGTCGGCCCCAGTACGGCACAGATCACCATCAGGTGAAAGAGCCGGTTCAGCTGTCTTTGTCCCGTCATCCACAGGAAGCTCATCTATCAACACTCACCTTTTTCCAAGGAGGTTAGGCAACCGTTCACGCAGGAAGGTGATAGAACTTTTGTTGAACACACCCGTCGCAAATACTGCCACCACCATCACCGCCAAAGCGACGAGATAAACCATCCATAAACCGCTCCAACCCTGCACCTGAGCGAAGGTGATCGCAGAAAGGACTGCCAGGTAAATCCCGAAATAGGTCATCATGGACCGCATCCGGAAATCCACGGGGTAGACCTTCTGCCCTTTCCGATAGACGGAGAGGAAAGCATAGAGATAAGTGACCACGTTCATAGCCGCCGTTCCCCAAGGGCCGATCAACGGAATCAGGATCGCATTGCCCGCCAAATAGACGATGGCGGCCACCAAAAAGGTTTTGGAGATTTCCTTGGTCTTTTTTTGAATCAACAGGCCGACCCCGACGATCAGGTGCATGGTGTTGAGCACGGTGCCTGTAGCCAGCATCCAGACATAGGGGTAGGCACCAAAGTATTCTGCTTTACCGGCTACCAACTGGATCAGCGGTTCGATAAAGAATGTGAGGAACAGGATGAAGAAAGTGGCTAACACCAGGAAACCCCGTCCCAGCAAACTGTAGATCTGTTGAGCATCCTCCCGGTCTTTAATGGAGACGGAGAAAGGACGCCAAGCCAGTTGAAAGGCAGTCGTCAGAAGGGCGATCATACTGGCAAAGCGCAAAGCCAGTCCGAACACCCCTGCGGCTTCAGGAGAGACCATGTGATAAATCATGGGACGGCTGACGGCGTTCATCACCCAGAAGGCAAGCAGAGCCGGCAACAGAGGCACCCCATAGACCAATAGATCCTTAATATGCCGTTTTTCCATTGACAGGGTGAATTTACCCCGGTAATGCCAGAGCAAGACAGCAGCCACCACCGCCTGGGCCACGATCTGTCCGTAAAAAATCCCCATGACACCCAGTTTCTCCACCACGACAAAGTAGACGCTGGCCAGGGAGGAGCCGATCACAAAGCTCATACTGCCGATATTAAAGGTCCATACTTGTCGGCTGTAGCGTGCATAAGCCAGAATCTGCTGGATAATCACATTGAAGACGATCACCAATACCGCCATCGTCAACAAGTGTGGATATCCTTCCGGTTTATCATACAGCAGAAGGGATGTAGGCTCGCTGATGAAATAGAAAATCAACAGAAAGACCAAACTGATCAGCGTCGGAAACATGACCGCCGCTGTAAAATAGCCGTTCCGATCTTTTTCATCCTTGGCCGCAAAATAATAATAGGCAAAAGCGGTGTCAGTACCCAGTATGCACAAATAAGTGAGAACCATGGAAATGGTGTTGGTCTGATCCCAATCCGCAAACTCCGAGCTGAGGAGTTGTCGGGTATAGACCGGGACCAACAGAAAACTAACAATCTTGTTTCCCATCAACGCAAATAAAAAAGCGGTGGAATCGGAAAACAGTTGTTTGATCTTGTTTAGCATAACCCCTTTACCTCTCTCTAACTTCCGCGCATCTCTCCCTCAGGAACCCGGCGCAATGGTCTCGCCGGCACCCCGGCATAAACCATGGCCGCTTCTGTATCCCGGTTGACCACCGCCCCCGCAGCGATGAAACTTTCCTCTGCGACGACTACACCAGGGAGGAGGATCGCCCCGCCTCCGACCCGGGCCCCCCGCTTCACCGTGGGCCCTTTCAACTGCCGGAAGCGTTCCTTAGTTCGCCCCATGTAGTTATCGTTGGTTGTAATCACCCCAGGAGCGATGAAGACCTGCTCTTCCAACCGGGAGTGAGCAGTGATATACGCGTTGGTCTGAATTTTTGTGTAGGAACCGATTTCCACCCGGTTTTCCACGGCAACCCCGCGGCCGATGAGGACACGGTCGCCGATAAGGCATTGCTCACGGACAAAAGCCTGATCCGCCACCAGAACTTCCGCGCCCAGCTGGCTACCCCGATACAAAACAGCATGAGTCCCAATGGTGCATCCCTCTCCCAAAGACAAAGGGGAAAGAGCGGCATCTACCTGAACGGTGCTGGTTGAGGCGGGCCGAGGCCAGCGTCCGATCACCGCCTGATCGGCAATCGTCGTCCCGGCCCCGATGATCGTATCCGCGTGGATGGTCACATAGTTTCCGACGGTGACATTATCGCCCAAAACGGCTCCTTCTTCAATCACGGTAAAAGGACCTATTTTTACTCCGTTCCCAAGCCGGGCCTCTGGATGGATCCAATTATCCACACTCCCCACTCCTTTCGTATTAAATCCTTTCATAGTCTCCTCGGATCTGCTGTACATCTTTCAATCCATTGCGGGTATCAAAAATCAGTTTGGCTTTTTTTCCGATCAAAGAATAGTCATAGGCACTGTGGTCTGTCGTGATCACAGTGAGATCCGCTTCTTCCAACAGTTCAGCAGTCAAAGGTTGACTCTCATAGACTTGGCCGTCCAGATCAAAAGAGGAGATATGAGGATCATTCACCTGGACATAGGCCCCCTGCTTTACCAGTTGCCGGAGAATTTCGATGGCAGGGGACTCCCGCATGTCATCGATATCTCGCTTATAGGCGACACCTAAGAGAAGTACGGTGGAGCCTTTCAGCGGCTTTCCGTGGCGGCTCAACATCTTCATGACCCGCTCCACTACAAAATCCGGCATATAGTTATTGATTTCACCTGCCAGTTCAATCAGACGTGTGTGGTATTTGTATTCTCTGGCTTTCCAGGTCAGATAATAGGGATCGATGGGAATACAGTGCCCCCCGAGACCTGGGCCTGGATAAAAGGCCATAAATCCGTAAGGTTTGGTCTTAGCCGCCTCCACCACTTCCCAGTAATCGATGCCCATTTTATTGCACAGGATCGACATCTCATTGGCGAGGGCGATGTTGAGATTACGGAAAGTGTTTTCCAAGATTTTTTCCATCTCAGCCACTGCCGGACCGGAGACCTCAAACACTTCCCCTTCGAGCACATTTCGGTAGAGGGCAGCTGCCGTCCGAGTGCAGTCTTGGGTGATTCCTCCCACCACTTTGGGAGTGTTTTTCGTGTGATAGATTTTATTTCCGGGATCGACCCGTTCCGGAGAAAAAGCCAGGTAAAAATCCCGGCCCACCTTCAAGCCGCTCTCCTCCAGGATCGGTAGCACCACTTCCTCTGTCGTGCCAGGATAGGTGGTACTCTCCAGAACCACCAGCATCCCAGGATGGAGTCGTCTGGCGATCTCCCGTGCTGATCCTTCCACATAAGAAGTGTCCGGCTGTTGGTAACGGTCCAGAGGCGTCGGGACACAGATGGAGACCGCATCCACCTGGGCGATGTCGGAGTAATCCCCCGTTGCACATAGCTGTCCCGTAGCCACGAGGCTGGCCAGTTCTTCATCTACCACATCCCCGATGTAATTGATCCCCTGGTTCACCATCTCCACTCGCTTCGACTGGATATCAAACCCGATCACCCGGTAGCCCGCCTTCGCCTTTTCCACTGCCAGTGGTAAACCGACATAGCCGAGACCGACTACTCCGATCACCGCTTCCTTCCGATAGATCCGATCCAGCACCTGTTCGATGTGCATCCCTTCCCCTCCCTCCATTCATCCCAGAAAAAAGTCTTTGATCGCTGCGATCACTCGATTCTGGCCCGCCTCACTGAGCTCCGGATCGAGGGGCAATGCCATCGCCTGCCGAGAGACCTCCTCCGCCACAGGCAAATCCCCTTCCCGGTATCCCAAGTCCTGGTATACCTCCTGAAGATGAAGCGGAACTGGATAGTAAGCGGCAACGGCGATCTCCCGTCTCCGCAGATGCTCCATCAATTCTTCTCTCTGCCGGGTTTGGATGATGTAAAGATGGTAAATCGATTTCCGATCTGCTGGGACCACAGGGGGAACCACCGGCAGATCGACCAAGGATTGATCATAGATGCGTGCCTTCTCCCGCCGCGCCTCATTCCAGGCTTCCAAGTGGCGAAGTTTCACCCGGAGAGCTGCCGCCTGCAATTCATCTAGACGGCTGTTGTAGCCGATGTCGATATGATGATATTTGGATTGGGGACCGCGGCCGTGAACCCGAAGGCTACGCAACTTTTCCGCCAATCTTTCATCATCGGTAACCACCATTCCCCCGTCCCCGTAGCCGCCGAGATTTTTGGTGGGGAAAAAGGAGTAGGTGGCTGCATCACCGAAGGAACCCACTCTCCGTCCTCTGTATTCCGCTCCGATAGCTTGGGCGGCATCCTCAAGCACTTTGAGCCCCCGATCCTTTGCAAAAGCTGTCACTTCCTCCAGATCCACCGGTTGACCGAAGAGATGAACCGGAAGGATCGCTCGGGTCCGGGAAGTATATTTTTGTTCCAGCTGATGGACATCCAGATTATACGTATCAGGGTCGATATCGACGAAAACCGGTCTCGCACCCAACCGAGAGATCACCTCTGCAGTGGCAAAAAAAGTGAAGGGAGTGGTGATCACTTCATCCCCCGGACCAATTCCCCAGGCATCCAGAGTCAAGAGCAGAGCATCCGTTCCGTTAGCCACCCCCACTCCATGACGGGTGCCGCTGAAGGCGGCCACTTCCTTCTCCAGAGCTGTAACCTCAGGCCCCAGGATATAACGTCCGCTCTCCAACACCCGCTCCATCGCCTCTTGAATCTCCCCGCCGATCCTCCGGTACTGGCTTGCCAGATCTAATAAGGGCGTCCGATTCAATTCGTATCCCCCCTTGTTCCCGTTGAAAAAGGATGTGTCCCCGCTTCCCCCTGCATCTCCTCGAGGCGGACCGGTCGGCGGGATGTCGCCGCCTGTTGACAAGCGAGCACCAGCTGAAGTGCTCTTCTGCCATCATCTCCGGTCACCGGAGGCTGTCCTCCAGATCGGATGACCGCGGTCATCCTTTCAATCAAGCATTGATGCCCTGGAACCCCCCAAGGGTCTTCCTCCACCTGTTGGATCACCTGGTCCGCACTCTCTTCGCTCAGATCGGCAAACTTCCAAGTGCGAATCGCGTGGGCTGTTCGCCCTCCCACCACCGCTGTTCCTTTCTCCCCAAACAGGGACAGAGATTCCTCTAGGTTGTTGGGATAAATCGTGACTGCTGCCTCGATCACACCGAGTGCCCCGTTTCTGAATTTGAGGATAGATACGGATGTATCTTCGGTTTCGATCCGCCGGAGGCGGGTGGCTTGATAAGAAGCCACCTCCTCTACCTCTCCCATCAACCACAGGAGAAGATCCAGGTTGTGGATGCCTTGATTCATCAACACGCCCCCATCCATCTGGCGCGTGCCTCTCCAAAGGGCTTGGTCATAATAGGCTTGATTCCGATTCCAGCGGAGGGTGGCATTGACATGACTAAAGGTGCCGAAGGCGCCAGACTCCACTCGTTCCTTCAGCCGGCGCATGGCCGGTCGGAAACGGTTCGGATGGACTACACATAGCTGAACCTGGTTTTCTCTGCAGACTTCGATCATTCGGTCAGCGTCCTCCAGAGTGAGTGCCATCGGTTTTTCCACCACTACATGTTTACCAGCAGTTGCCGCTTGAATCGTCAGGTCCTTGTGCGTACCACTGGGTGTGCAGATATTAACCACATCTAGACCCGGATGTGTCAACATCTGCTCCACATCGGTATATGCAGTCACTTCTTCACCCCTAAATGGCTGCAGACGGTCCAGATCCCGATCGCAAACCGCAACCAACCGCGCCCCCTCCACGGCTTGAATCGCCGCCACGTGCTTCTGGGCAATATGTCCGCATCCGATGATACCGTAATGGATCAATGATGCCCCCTCCTTTTCTGAATGGTTACGCCCGTCCAAAGACGGGCACGGTGGGCGATCTGCCTTTATTACAGGTATGTTACAATGACAGCCTCAATGTAACACAGTTGAAATATATTTGGAATCTATATAGGCGAACCTTTAAGAAATCTTAGTCATTTCTTTTCGAACTCTTATCTAACAATTGATCGTACAGTTTGACCATCCGTTCCGCATTTTTCTGCCAAGTGTGGGAGCCGGATTCCGCGTAAGCCCGTTCCCCCATATCGTGGGCAAGACCTTCATCATCCATCAACAGAATCCTCAGATAGTGAACCAAGTCTTCTGGATCTTTCGGTTTGGCCAAAAATCCCGTCTTCCGGTGCTGAAGGATTTCGGAGACCCCTCCGACATCCGTCGCCACCACCGGCTTTCCACACCCCATGGCTTCTAGGAGAATGGAGGGCAGCCCCTCGCTGAGACTAGATAAAGCCACTACATCGCTGCTGTTGACCCACCAGGGAATTTCATCGTGGGGTCTCCTCCCTGTGAAATGTATCCGTCCTTCGATACCCTTCTCCCGGGATCTTTTTTTCAATGGTCCACGTAGGGGGCCGTCCCCAACCAAATACAGGTGGAATTCGGGATGCTGATCCGCCACGATCGCAAAAGCATCAATCAGGTATTCAATCCCCTTCACCTTATAGAGGTTGCCCACATAGAGAATGATTTTTTCCTGTTCTGGAAGCTGAAGATGTTCTCTTGCCACTTTTTGAGAGCGGGGATAGAAGCGCTTCGGATCAAATCCGTTGTAGATCGTGGTCGCTTCCACCCCTGCCACCAGCCTTTGGGCATCCCGTTTCAATCCGTTACTCACCGCCACAATATGATCACAGCTTCTGAGAGCCACTTCCGTACGTTCCAGTACTCCCTTACTCCGGAAGGGATACAGGCGGATGTCTGATCCATGAATCGTACTAACCACCGGCACCGAAAACACCTTTTTCAACAAAGTTCCGGCATAACCATCGGGAAATATGGTGTGACAATGGATCAGATCAAATGCAAAGGACTCTTTCAGTTGCTGAATTTCACGAACCAAGGCTTGATAATATAAATATCCAAAAGCCTGGAAAAACAGACCGCCTGGGAACATCCGGGCCGGCACATAATGAATCGGAATCCCATCCATCACGGCCTTTCGTGGGAACCGGGTGTACACCCTCCATTTGGGATAGAGAGGAAACCGGGGAATGGGGGAAACCACCTGAATGTCCAACCCCATCTGTTTCATCGCTTTCACTTGGTTGTGAACAAAAACCCCCGACATCGGATTGGCCGGGTTGGGATACATATGGGAAATAACCAGTATCTTCAGGCTCATGGTGTTGTTGTCTTCCTTTCTCCCGCGCTCCCTATCGCCGGAGCCAGACTGATGACAGGCTCAGGTGGAGGGATCCGCGACTACTGTTGACATCCTCCGCTCTTTCCCAGCGACTCCACGATCCGGTCTGCTGTATAGCCATCCCCAAAAACAGGAGCCACCTGAGTGAAATCCACATGAAAAGTTTCCACATATTCGATTATTTTCCTCTTATTTGCCCCGACAAGGACGTTGGCTTTTTGTTCCACCGTCTCTGTCCATTCCGTTTCATCTCGCATCGTGATACAGGGAACTTGTAGGAGAAAGGCTTCTTTTTGCACTCCGCCGGAGTCGGTTAAGATTTTGGCAGCATTCATTTCAAGGTGGAGCATATCCAAATAACCTACAGGCTCAATCACTTTTAAGCGGGGATTGGTCAAGTTGACTCCCTGTTTCTGCATTCGGTTGCGCGTCCGTGGATGCAACGGCAGGATCATCGGGGATTCCAGTTCGTTTAAAGCCGACAGGATTTCCTCCAACCGATCGGGGTGATCCGTGTTTTCTGCACGGTGCAGAGTCACGAGGAGATAAGTCCCCGGCTCCATCCCCAGCTCCTCCAGGATGCGACGGTCATTGGCAAGTTCCCGATTAAACCGAAGCGCATCCACCATCACATCCCCCACATGAACCACCCCCCGGCGAATCCCCTCTGCAGCCAGATGTTGAACTGCCGTCTCCGTGGGGCAATACAGAATCTCTGCCATATGATCCGTCAAGACACGGTTGATCTCTTCGGGCATCTGTCGATTAAAGCTACGAAGCCCGGCCTCCACATGGGCGACGGGAATATGGAGCTTAGCAGCGGCCAGGGCCCCTGCCAGCGTCGTATTGGTGTCTCCGTAAACCAATACCCAGTCCGGTCGTTCCTGAATCAAGACCTGTTCCAATCTGGACAACATTTCTCCGGTCTGGGCCCCATGGCTTTTGGAGCCCACTTCCAGATGATAATCTGGCCGGGGAATCTTAAGTTCTTCAAAGAAGACCTCGGACATTGTCGTATCATAATGCTGGCCGGTATGGACCAAAATTTCTGTTTCCCGTCCCCTGAGACATCTGGAGACCGGAGCCGCCTTGATAAACTGCGGACGTGCTCCCACCACCGTGACTACTTTCATGATTCTCACTCCTTACAGGGATCCCTGATTTTCGGATTCTCTGCGTGGGAAGTCCCTCTGTTGGGGAAACGGCATTATCCGGTCCCTTGTTCCAGTATTTACACGTTCTTTATTTATCTTTTTAAAAAAGACCCCTTATAAAAGGGGTCTTGGGCCGAGCCATACTCAGATGGGGTCCTGAATTGCAAACATGATTTCTCCTTCGGCTACCACTTTATCTTTCACCCGAGCCACTGCCTTCCCCTTTCCGAAAGAGGGACGCAGTTTCGACATCTCCACTTCCAACGTGAGTGCATCCCCTGGGCTGACCTGACCACGAAAACGAAACTTATCAATCCCCGCGAAAAAAGCCAGCTTCCCCTGGTTTTCCTCCATTCCGAGTACAGCGACAGCCCCTACCTGGGCCAAGGCTTCCACGATCAACACTCCCGGCATCACCGGTTGACCGGGAAAGTGCCCCTGAAAATGCGGCTCCGTCATGGTCACATTTTTGATCCCAACAGCTCGCTTCCCCGTTTCACATTCGAGGATGCGATCCACCAGCAAAAACGGATAGCGGTGGGGAATCACTTTCTGGATCTGATTGATATCCATCTCCATCTTGGCAAACCTTCTTTCCCTATAAGTGATTCATAGGCTTGTGAATCGGCCATGTATCAGTGGAGCTATAGATCACCACGTAAACTTCACCTGCATCGCTACTACGGCAACACAGGTTTTTCTTGCCATCACCCATGTCAATCGACTGCCTTGTATCATTTTGATTTTAACACAATCGGCGGGATTTCTAACCAAAAAGGCCAAGGTTCCGAACCCTCATTTGGATCCCGAAGCTACTTTCCCTCAGGGCTGTTGATTAATCACAAAGTGGATGATGGGAACGAAACACTCCTTTCGCTCTTCCCATTGCGTAAAATATCCCTTGAAGGGGCGGGAATGGTGGGACGGCTACGATCTCTTGCAAAGCATCACCGTCCCACCATTCCGATTTTATCCCCTACCCAAAATATGGATAAATCAACACACCTGACTTTCCATGTATGAAAGAAGGAAAGCCTTATTACAATAAAAGTGTCCCCCTGCTGGCATGCGGCGAGGGGTTCAAATAAAAGGCACCGGAGGAAATTCCCCCGGTGCTCTTTTTCATGCATGTTTTTCCACGGCTCTTGCCACCGCCTGGTGCACTTGAGGATCCAGAGGATGAGGTACCAAGTCCCCTTCCTTGGTGCATTCGGCGATCGATGTCGCAGCCGCCACCAACATCTGTCTGGTGATTGCTTTGGCGTTGGCGTTGAGTGCCCCCCGAAAAATCCCTGGGAAGCCGAGCAGATTGTTGACGGAACGGCCATCGGCCGCATAGGCAGCCCCGGCCCGCTCAGCCACATCTGGCTCAATCTCAGGCTTGGGATTGGAAAGAGCCAGGATCACTTGTCCCTTTCGAACCCATTCCTCTTGGATCAAACCGGGAACACCGGTGGTGGCCACCACGATATCCACCCGATCCATCAACTCATCCAGGCCATCTACGGTCTCACCGCCGAGACTCGACAAGCGTTCCTTCGCTTTTTCCGACTTGTCGGCACCGATGACCTGCCTCACCCCGTAATCCATCAACATCCGGCAAATGGCGATCCCCGCAGCTCCCAAGCCGATCTGCCCGACGACGGCATTTTTCAAATCGACACCTGCATTCTTGCACGCGGTGATCACCGCCGCCAGGGTAACCACTGCGGTACCATGCTGGTCATCGTGCATCACCGGAATATCCAGCTCCCTTTTCAACCGCTCCTCCACTTCAAAACAGCGGGGAGATGAGATATCCTCCAACAAGATCGCGCCGAAGCCGGGAGAAATATTTTTGACCGTTTGGATCATTTCCTCCGGGTCCTGCGTAGACAACAGAATAGGAACCCCACTGATCCCCACAAATCGGTCAAAAAGGGCTGCTTTTCCTTCCATGACTGGTAATCCGGCCACCGGGCCGATATCGCCCAACCCCAAAATAGCCGTTCCATCGGTTACAATGGCAACTGTATCGGCGATGGAGGTATAGTGACGGGATTTTTCTGGATTTCTGTGAATTTCACGGCTGACGTCGGCTACTCCAGGGGTATACACTCGACGCAGATCGGCCAAAGAGCGGATATCCAACCGACTCTTCATGCGAATCTTCCCGCCCTCATGGGCCCGTAACACATCGTCAGATACCGCATGTAAGCAGATTCCGTCTCCAAGAGAACGAATCCCTTCTACAACTTGTTCCAGCTGTTCTTCATCATCACAAGAAACGGTAATAGTACGCAGGGTAGTCGCGACTCCCACTTTCACGGTTTCAATGTCGCCAATATCTCCCCCCGACAAACCGATGGAGGTTGCCACCTTTCCCAAGTTGCCTGGAAAAGACGGGGTTTCCACCACCAGTGCCCGGATAATATTTCTGTCAGTCAAAACGGACACCTCCCACAACCCCAAAGCCGATGCCATCAAAGAGAAGGAGAATCAGTTTTCCCCTGATTCTTTTCCTCACATGGATCGTTCGTTGAGCAGATTAAATTGAATCAGATAAACCAGTGCTGTAATAAAGGAAAAGATAATCACACCCCAAAGGAATACCGTTCCCATCGGGAGCTCGAACATCAGCAGGAAAAGAGCAACATAGTAAAGAATAGTGGTTAGTTTCCCCATGATGTTGGCCGGAACCGTCAGCCTCCCTCGAAAATGGAAAAAGGCAGAGGCGATAATCATCCCCAGATCCCGGAGGAAAATCGCAACCGCCGCAGGGATACTGATGCGTTGTGATATAAGCAGGGAAAGAAATACAGCCAACATCATCAATTTGTCCGCCAGAGGGTCCAACATGATCCCCAACTGTGTCACCTGACTGTGTCTTCTGGCCAGATATCCATCGATCACATCGGTGATCCCCGCCAGCAGAAGCACCGCAAAGGCCCACTGTATCCGATAGGGAAGATCGGAGAAAAAAATAACCAGATAAATCGGGATCAGGGTAAACCTCATCAAGGTGACTATGTTGGGTAAATTCAATTGGAGCCCCTCCTCAAGGATTCCATCGCTTGTTGATACCCGGAGCAAACCTTGGAGTGATGAGAAAAAGACCCGTCTCTACCGCCCGGGTGTTCCGGGCGGGGACGGGTATTACCCGTAGATAAGATTGTATAAGTGCTCCCATAATTCTCGGGTAAATACTTCACCAGCCGGGTCATCTCCGATGACACTATAACCGATTAACAACCCCCCAGCCAAGGCCGCCACAAGCAACAAAGGGAACCAGATAAAGGTGTACATCAACACCTTTTTGGTAAACTTCTTCTTCCCCTCGGTCTCCGATACTTCCTCACTGTCCTGATCAGCCACTGGGACGTCAGGTTCACCTAGTGAACTCTCTTCTTTCGTCCGTTTTTCGTCGGGTTCGGGGTCAGTCTTCACGCCCTCCCCAGAGTCCCCTTTTTTCCACTTCAGAACCCCGGTCGGCTTGGGATAGTCTTCCGATTGCACCGAATCCTTCGGCGTGACATCAGGATCTTCCTCGCCTTCCCCATCCTCCGACCCCGGAAGGGATGGGGAAGGCGCTGCCCCCATCCCTCGGTCGTGATCCAGCTGGTCCTCCCAGTCCGTTGGGGACTCAGGGTCCCCTGTGTTCGGACCTTTGGACGGGTTCGGATCTTCTCCACTCCCGCCAGTTTCTACCTCGACGGGCTTAGAGGCGGATTCCGTTTGCTCCTCCACATTTGGTTCAGGAGAAGCTGGGGAGACAGTCGGATTCGTCAGCTGCTCATCTGTTTCCGCTTGCTCCTTGTTTGAAGCTCTCACTTGAGCTTCTTCCAAATTCGATTCCGAGTTTTTGGCCCAAACTTGGGTTGGTTTTTCTTCTTTTTGCTGCATAACTATCCTCTCCGAGCAGCCGTTATGGTGGGATGAGACGGGTCCGCCCCCGGCCTGCCTGTCCAACCCAAAAAACGGACCCGCCTATTTATGTATTTCCTTTTTAAAACGCCAGCAACAGATCTCCATAAATAAAATATATCGCAACTCCAGCGCGAAGTCCACTGGAAACCCAAAGCTTCCTTCAAACAGAAACCAGGTGGAATCTGGAACCTTTTCCACCCTGGGTTTCCTCTGTGCTATGCAATCCGGAGCGGCCGGTGAGACCTATGGCCTCTATGTACCGACCCAAGCGGGTTCCATTGGTTGATGGTGGGCGGGGTGTGCCAAAGCGGGGTCCTCCTCAGATTTTTGTCGTCTCCAATTTCTTCTCCTTTTGCGGGCGTACCCTTTTGTATTTAATCTTTGTCGCTTCCCCTCCCCGCAGATGACGAATAGATTTGTGGTACTCCAGAATTTCCTTGACTTGGTTGGCCAATTCGGAGTTTATCTCGGGTAACCGCTCCGTAAGATCCTTGTGCACAGTGCTTTTGGAAACCCCGAACTCTTTTGCAATCGTGCGGACCGTGTTTCGGGTTTCCACAAAGTAACGTCCAATCTTAATTGTCCGCTCTTTGATGTAATCGTGCACTCCCCTCGCCTCCCTCTTCGAATGTCTGGTACATTATATGAGCTGTCTTGCCGGTTATTCTCATCTAACAAGCCCTGACAAGCCTGATTTCGCCATTTTTTAGCCAATTTTCCGACCCTAGGTGGAGCAAAAAACAAAAAAAGATCCGCTCCCTAAGAGCGGATCCGACATGCCGATTTCAATTCTGTTTCAGATAAGTTGCGGGATTGACGGATTCACCACCTTTTTTCATTTCAAAATGTAGGTGGGTACCCGCCTCTTTTTCGAATTTATTGTGACCGGCTTCTGCAATTTTTTGACCCTGTTTCACCTTGTCTCCGGTTTTCACCATCACACCAGCCAAACTTTGGTACACAGTGGTCAGGCCGTTTTTATGTTTTACTTCCACTAAATGGCCTGTCAGCGGATTCTCCTCCACCCGCAGGACTTTACCAGCCTGAACGGCAGTTACATCAAAGGTTTTTCCGTCTTTGCGGGCAAAGTCCCAACCGGCATGAGGCCAAAAGGTATTGGCATAATGGACCAAGGCGGCCTCTTTCGACTTTTCAGAACCTGCTTCATCGTAATACTCCATCGTGACCTCTGCTTTGGATCCGGGAGAGACCGGCAGTTTCATTTCCACCGCCGTTTTGTCCGTCGGCGCCGTCTCCTCCTGCTTCAACTCTTCCAACCCGGTGTTGGGCTTGGTCACACCCAGGTCCTGGGCGCTTTGGTACCACCAAACCAGGCTGAGAATGAGTGCTGCAGCTGCTAGATAAACTGCGGGGAAAAACCATTTTTTCGACATCCACCTTTTCCACTTCAGTCGGGAAATTTTTTCAACCGATCCCGTCGGTTTGGAGTCTTCTGGTTTCATTTGAGTTATCACCTCAGGATCCATTGTGGACACGGAACCCTGGATTTATACCTTTTTCCCTTCTTTTTTCATATATATTCCAAATGGAATCAAGAGATTGGCTCCACTTCAGCAGTCTACCAATCTCACTTGAATAAGTGGAAGAAGGGAACCGATGAACTCCACCCGACCTATAGATTCGCCAACTTTTATGTGGGGAGATCCTGTTCACCACTCCAATGCCCCAGAGGGCATCCGTCTTGTCGAGGTCCTTCCACTCCCTGAGCGGGAAAGAAATAAAAGACGGGCCGCTGTAGAGCATGTGGAAGCTACATACAGAAAAAGGTTGCTCTTCCACCTTAACTCTTCGCCAGGGTGGAAGGGCAACCTGAATATAGGGCTTAGCCCATTTGGATTGTAGTGCCTGTGGCCAACCTTTATATAGGGCTTCAGCCCATTTGGATTGTAGTGCCTGTGGCCAACCTGAATCTAAAGCAACAGCCTCGATTCGTGTTATTTTTTCTTCATATAAGCGTCCATCCTCCCGATCTCCACCCCGCGGTAGTAATGTTGGATGATCTGCTTGGCTGACTTTCCTTGTTTGCCCATAAAGTTAGCCCCCCATTGGCTCATGCCCACCCCGTGACCATATCCTTTGGTTTCCACTGTGACTGTACCTTTCGAAATTTGAAAGCTAAAATCGGCGGAGGCAAGATCGAGTGCTTCCCGAATCTGCCGCCCGCTGAACACTTGGTCCCCGACCTGAACCTTGTCGACACTGCCACCCGCCGTCCGTTGGGTCACCTGAAGCCAATCCCCTCCGGCGGTGGATGCTTCCACGGCCACTTGTTTTCCCGTGGTTTGGGAAACCTGATCTACAAAATCTGCCACCGGAAATTGCTTTCGGTCACGATATTTGGGAGAAGATTGATCCCAATGGGAAGGGACGCTCCGCAGATAGGGATACTCTTGTGCAAAATAGTCCTCAGAGTTCTCCGTTTTGCCGTTACTGGTGGAAAAAAAGGCAGCATAGATCGGCTTTCCCTGATACTGAATCACTTGACCCGCAGTTTCCGCTACCGCTTGATTGATTCGGGTGGAATTGGTTTTATAATCCTCCCCCCACTGTTTTTTCAGTTGTTTATCCGTAAGAAAGACCTGGTGATTCACAGTATCGGTCACATGTGCTTGGCTCGCCTGTTTCCCCCACTTGGCCATATCGGAGAAGTCCCTGCGGGACAATCGGTCCACGATGTAGGTCCGCGCAGCAAAGGCTTGTGCCTTCAGAGCTTCAGGATGAAAATCGACTGGCATTTCCGCGGCCACCACGCCCCGGATATATCTTTCGATCGGAAAGGTCTCCACTTTTTTCTCCTTGCTGAGATAAACCTTCACGCTGGGGCCTGAATCCAAAGATGCGGATGAAGCCTCCCCTTCGACCCGTTTGTTGGAATGGGACGGGTCCTCCCGATCCAAACTGACCAAAGCTGCTGGAACGACAACCATCACTCCGATCAAAACCGCCAAGATCCGGATCATCCCTTTGTGCAATCCGATCCGCCTCCTCGAAATCCCCCTGGGACAACCTCTCTTCCAACCTATGAGGAGGACAGCCGAACTAGAACAAAAAACCGCAGTCCAGACCCTCTGGCTGCGGTTAAGTCTTCATATTTAAGCAAATGAGTGCTGAACGTCCATCTCTTCGGTTTCTTCCACCGTCACCCGTTCGATATCGGCACCCAATGCACGCAATTTTTCAACCAAACCGACATATCCTCGATCGATATGATGCAGTTCCGTCACTTCCGTCGTCCCCTTGGCCACGAGACCCACCAACACCAGGGCTGCACCAGCCCGCAAGTCTGTCGCCTTCACTTGGGCACCGGACAGCGGGAGACCTCCTTCAATCAGTACGGATCGGCCATCGATTTTCATCTGGCCTCCCATCCGCTTCATCTCTTCCACATGCATAAAGCGATTTTCAAATACGGTTTCAGTCAGCATGCTATTACCCTTGCAGGTCAACAGTAAAGCCATCATTTGAGACTGCATATCTGTGGGGAAGCCGGGGTAGGGCAAGGTTTTAACATCCACTGGTTTCAGCGGTTGATCCGCCCGGACATGAACGCCGTTGACCCCCTCCAGGATCTCCACTCCCATCTCTCTCATCTTGGCGATCAAAGGATTGAGATGGTCAGAGATAGCCCCTTCCACAAACACTTCTCCACCGGAAATAGCAGCGGCCACCATATAGGTACCAGCTTCGATCCGGTCCGGAATCACGGTGTATTCCGTACCGCGTAGGAAATCGACACCGTCGATCCGAATGGTGTCGGTACCGGCTCCCCGGACCCGGCCACCCATAGCATTGACAAAGTTGGCCAAATCGACGATTTCCGGTTCACAGGCCGCATTTTCAATGACCGTGCGACCTTCTGCCAAAGCAGCAGCCATGATGATATTCTCTGTAGCCCCGACACTGGCCACATCCAGATAAATCCGGGCGCCTTGTAGTCGCCGAGGAACTGTCCCCTCGATAAAACCCTGACCAATGGTGAATTCCGCTCCCATCGCTTCAAAACCTTTGAGATGCTGATCAATGGGGCGGCTCCCGATGGCACAACCGCCAGGAAGAGGAATGCGGGCATGTTTTTTCCTGGCGAGCAGCGGTCCCATCACCAGAAAAGAGGCCCTCATGCGACGAACGAGATCATAAGGGGCTTCTGTATTTTCTACAGATTCAGCTTGGATCCGGATGGTTTCGCTATCGGTATCCAGATCCGTAGTAACACCCAGACTGGCGAGCAACTGAGTGATTGTTTTTACATCCTCCAACACAGGAACATCCCGGATAATGATATCCCCCCGAGATGGCAAGATGGAAGCAGCAATAATCGGAAGAACGGCATTTTTCGCTCCATGAACCTTCACCCGTCCTTTTAACCGATTGCCACCTCGAACGACGATTTTGTCCAAGACTTTTCCCTCCGAGCATATCTAGTATTCTATCGTGATGATCGGGGTCCCCAGGGTAAGAAGGATCTGCCGGCCGTCATCACCGACCTTGGCTGCCACCTGAACATTCATCGTTCCACCCTGAGTTTTCAAGCCCCCGTTGAAAAGAGGGGTATGCGCAGACACACTTGTGGTCCGTTCCGTCCGCATCGATTCGACTTCCTCAGCCCCGAGCTTCTTGATCACTTGATCGACCTGTTTTTCCCGATCGCCTCTGTTTACTCGGTGCCCAACGGAAAGCTTCCCCTGTATGGAAAAATGAGTGCTTGTGTCTATCTGGAATTTCTGCAGCGTGTGGAACAGACGGCCACGGATTTCAACCAATTGTGCCTGGTTCAACGGCCCGTGACCTGCTGCACGTATAGAAATATAAGGTTGTACAAAGGGCTCTTCTAACCTATCGTTGATAACGACCATTTTCACCTGAAGGTTTCGATTCCATTTTCCATGTGCCTCATAGCGCATGCCATCGGTTCGGCTTTGGGTATGAACCGCACCCAAGTCCAACTCGTCGGCCAATTGTTCAGCCAACTCAGGAAGGTCCTCCGAAGCCATCCTTTCAGGAGTGCGACTTCCCGCATGCAACATATGATGATTCATTTTTGCCCCTGTCTGTTCAAACACCCGGAGCAATCTTTCTTCCTGGGATGGATTTTGAGCAGAAGCTATCAGAAAGATCGATAAAAACAGCCAGACCCAGACAGCAATTCTTTTCCGGCTCACCTTTATCCTCTCCGTCCCTCTTTTTCACCATTGTTCACGGAAGCGAGAGAGGATATACCTTTCCTGCTTTCAGAAGGGGCTTAAAACAGTTGGCGGATCATGCCCGACCAACCCATGTAATCAATAAAGAAGGTGGCCAAACCATGCCCGAGAACGATCGCCAGGATCACCTGTAACGCTTTCCCCTGGATCCCTCCGGGTTCACGCAGAAAAAGATCAAAACGGACATTCTGCAATACCCACCAACTCAGGGTGATACAGATCAAGGATGTCAAGATATTCACAAGTGCAGAGACGGCGAATTCAGTCGCTCCATCCATATGCTTATGCACCCCCGGCACAGTGGGTTCACGATACCCCCATGCTAACCTAAAAGCAAAAGGAACGCAACGTTTTTCCTTTTCCTTGAGATGCTGAACCATTGGCGAAAAGTTTACAGGACCTTCCTTCTGCCCGAATGAGACGGATTCCCCAGGGGCTCCCCCTCCCTCACTCGCCATAACAGGCTGGAATAGTCCCTCCGCGGCGCGCAATTCCTGCCTGGACTTCACAAAATTTTTTTGGGGAAATTACAGAAAAAATGGAATGGAGAAACTCCCATGTCTCCAATGTTCCTGTACGTAGCCATGAAATGGGGGGTGCCTGGATAGTGATCGCAGGTGTCGATCACTAGAGTGACGGCCTCTCTCTGGGGGCTACCCACCAGGGGATTTTCATCTTTCACAGGCGTGTTGATCAGCTACATTTTAGGCAGGAAATAAGGTCGGGTTGGTGGGACGGTGAAGAGCCTTTTCACTCTTTGCAAGAGATCCTAGCCGTCCCACCAGCCCTGTCCCCTCAAGCCATATTTTGCGATGGGGACAATGGGAAGAGCGAAAGGTCAGTTTTGTTTCCATCACCCATTTCCTGGTTCATCAACGGCCCTGTCTCTTTCATCCTGACTGTCATCGGCCTTTGGCTGGACCGGCTGATGATAGCAGGTAGAAGTTCTACCACAGCGGCGATCGTGGATTTCTTGGTCTACTCATTGCTTATTTACGGGTTGCCATACTTGCTTCCATCGGTTTATGCCAACACCCATACAGCTCTAACGGTGGGCCTGCTCCTGGCTGGATCGGAATTGTTCTTCCAGCCCTTGTTTTATGTGGTGGCTGGAAAAGGGTAACACATCGAGGGCTTCTTTTTCCATGGATACGAAAAAACCCCTTCCGCAAAGAAGGGGCGAGGGAAAGGGGTCACTGTTCCATCGACCCCGAAAGCGGCTGAAAACCCTGAATCCAATCCAGAGTGGCCAAGGGGTCGAGAACCCACTGGGGGAAGAATCCAAGAAGGAGAGTTCCAGCGAGGGCCACCAGAATCACCACTCCCACTGGAATTGGAATCTGCACTTTGGATCCCTGTAGCGCTGGACGGAAGTACATCATGCGGATGATCCCGAAATAGTAAAAGTAGGAGACGACCGTCGTAGCCAGCATCACCACTGCGATCCCATAGGCTTCCGCCGTCACTGCGTGAAACAGGATATAAAACTTCCCGAAAAAACCGGCAGTGATCGGAATTCCCGCTAGGGAGAGAAGGAAGACCGTCATCGCCGCCGCCATCCAGGGCGACCGGCGAGACAATCCGGCAAAAGCCTCCATCCCTTCCTTCCCGGTATCCCGTTCCACCAGCATCACCACAGTAAATGCACCCAAGGTCATCCAGAGATAAGCCATCAAGTAATAGACAGTACTCTCAAACATCAACGCCCCGGTCAAAGTAGCGACAGGCACCAGCAGGTAACCAGCCTGGGCAATCGCTGAATAGGCCAGCATTCGTTTGGTCTGAAATTGCCGGAGGGCAGCCGTGTTCCCCAGGATCATAGAAACGGCGGCCAAGGTCAACAGAGCTGGACTCACCAGTTCCATCCACGGCCCCGCCTGAAGGAGGAACAGATAGACGGACAACAGCATACGCAGGATGAAGGCAAATGCAGCGGTTTTCGATACTACCGCTAAAAACGAGGTTACGGTTGTGGGGGCACCCTGGTACACATCTGGAGCCCACATATGAAAGGGGGCGGCGGCCACCTTGAAACCGAATCCCAACAACATCAAAAACAGGGATAACAGAACAAAGGATTCATAACCCCCGCTGTATGCCTCGGCCAGACGTTGCTGAGCTGTGTACAAGTGGGTAGTGCCCGCCAATCCGTATACAAAGGACATCCCATATAGGATAAAAGCGGTGGACACACTGCCGAGTACAACATATTTCCAAGCTGCTTCATTGGAAGCGAGCCGTTTCCTCCGGATTCCCGCCAGGATGTAAGAGGAGAGGCTCAACAGTTCCAAACCGATAAAGAGGGTGATCAGATCGGCAGAAGAGGTGAGGAGCATCCCCCCTAACAGTGCCGTCAGCAGAAGATAAGTGTACTCCCCCCGCGCCTCCCTCGGCCCGTCATCCCGGTGGGAAGCCAATAGCACCAAAGCCGTTCCGACCAGGAGAATCAGTTTGAAGGTGAGGGCAAAGTCGTCTACGCGATACGTGTCTGACAAGATCTCCGCAGGAGGACCTCCCCATTGCCGAAAAACAACCACACCCGCTGCCATCACGGCCAAAATCGCCACCCCATTGAGCCAATTCCGGTCGATCCGCTCCTTTAACAACAGATCGATGATGGACAACAGGGCAGCTGCTGAAACAATGATCAATTCCGGAGCCAACACCGTCCAGTCATAATCCAGGAAGTATTTCTCCATCCCCTACCCTCCGATCCTCGACGCAATCGTCTGCAGAGTGATTTGCATCGGTCCTCCGAGGACGTTGGGCCAGACGCCGATCAGAATAATCAAGCCCAGCAAAACCAACATCGGAGCCGTCTCCACACTCCGGCCATCCCGGATCCGAGACCAGCGCTCCCGTTGCGGTCCAAATCCGGTCTTTAAAACGGCCTGAAGGGTGTACACCGCAGCCAGGACCAGCCCCAGGGTCCCCAAGGCAGCCAGGATCGGCTCTTGCTGAAATAGGCCGAGGAACGCCAGAAATTCCGAAATAAATCCTGACATTCCCGGCAACCCCAGCAGGGCCAATCCACCGGCCAGAAAGATTCCCGTCAGCACCGGAGCCGGTCGAGCCAGCCCTCCCAATTCACCGATTTCGGTGGTTCCCGTCCGCTCAACCAAGCTTCCGATATAGAAGAAGAGGAGCGCGGAGATCAAGCCGTGGGAGACCGCCTGAAATACCGCCCCAGTCAGGCCCGCTTCATTCAAAGCGGCGATACCGAAAAGAATGATCCCCATATGGCTGACGCTGGCAAAGGCGAGAATCCTCCTCAGATCCGACTGTGCAAAGGCGAGAACAGCCCCGTAGAGGATATTGACCAAACCCAGAACGGCGAGAATCGGAGCACTCTCTCGGATGGGATCGGGAAAAAGTTCAACTCCGAACCGGATCAGCCCGTAGGCCCCCATTTTCAGCAGGACACCAGAGTGAATCATCACCACTGCTGGAGGTGCTTCCTTGTGAACCTTCAACATCCAGGTATGGAAAGGAAAGATGGGGAGTTTGATGGCAAAGGCCAACATGAGACACAGGAAACTTCCCCAGAAAATCCCATGAAGAGCCGGCTGGGCAAAGAGTTGCTGAGTTTCCGAACCCTGAGCCCATTCCCGGATCTGATCGAAATCGAGAGTCTGGTAAAGAACGAACAGCCCGATGATCCCCAACAGCAGAAAGGCCGACCCCAAGCCGTTATAGAGGAGATAACTGTTGGCCGCCCGCTCCCGGTAGATCCCTCCCCAGATCCCGATCAGAAAATACAGCGTCACCAAGGTCACCTCGAAAAAGAGGAAAAAGAGGAACAGATCCCGGGCTAAAAACACACCCAGCATGCCAGCTTCCAGCAGCAAAAACATCAGAAAATATCCTTTGTGCCGCTCTCGGATGTACATGGAAGCGCAGGCCGCCAGAGTCGCGATGATCGCCGACAACAGGATCAATGGAAGGGACAGCCCATCCACTCCCAAGTGATAACTAACGGACCAAGAAGCGGCTGGACCTTGAACCTGCGGCAGATGGATCTGGAACCAGGTCATCGACTGCTGTAATTGCACCCCACCCGATCCCGGATCAAAGCGGGCAAACAGGATCAAGGCCAACACCAGCGGCGGCAGAGTCCCCAAAAAACCTACCCGTTTTAGCCAGCTCACCTGTTCCCGAGGAATAAGCAGGAGGACCGCCACTCCCAGCAAAGGAGATAACATGATCCAGGTGGGAAGCCAGTTGAACCAACTCTCCATCATCTGAACAACCTCCCCGCTGTCAGGCAGAGAATCATCAGAACCAGTCCAACGATACTCACCAAGGCATAGGTCTGAGCCTGACCGTTTTGGATCCGTGTGAAAAGACCTCCCGCCGACCGGACCAGTGTACTCACCCCTCCGACCGCTCCTTGCACAATCCAGCGGTCAAATCCCTTCAGGAACGTTCCCAACCACCGATAGGGACGCACCCAAACCAGGCCATAAATTTCGTCCACATAAAATTTCCTGTACAACAATCGCTGGACTCCGGGAAATGCACGGGAGACCCTATGAGGGTTAATGCTTTTTTTGCTGTACATCCCCCAGGCGAGAAACACGCCACCCACTGAGACGAGGATGGAAAGAAACGGGATCCAGCTCGGAGCGGTTCCTGAGGTCCCCGAGATTTCCATCCCCTCCGTCAACCACCGCTCCAGTGAGTCCCCCGGAAAATTGAGGAATCCGCTGACTACTGCAAACAAGGCCAAGGCTCCCATCGGCCAGATCATCACCGATGGAACCCCTCGGGGCTCCTTCTGTTCCCGCGCCTCTCCCCCGAATACCAGGAAGAAGAGGCGAAATACATAAAAGGCGGTTAAAAAGGCGGTCACCACCCCAATCCAGAACACTCCGAACCGGCCGTCGGCATAGGCAGTCCCTAAGATTTCATCCTTGGAAAAAAAGCCTGCGAAGGGCGGAATGCCAGCGATGGAGAGACATCCGATCAAAAAGAGCCACCCCAGCTGCCGATGACTTTTCCAGAGCCCCCCCATCCTTCGAATATCCTGTTCTTGATGGAGAGCCAGGATCACTGCACCTGCCGCCAAAAATAACAACGCTTTGAAAAAAGCATGGGTCATCAAGTGGAAGACTCCGGCGACGTATCCTCCAGCTCCAAGAGCCAGCATCATATATCCTAGCTGACTGATCGTGGAGTAAGCCAATATGCGTTTGATATCATACTGGACCAAGCCGATCCCAGCGGCAAAGATCGCCGTGAACGCTCCTGTCCAGGCCACCGTGTCCATCGCCACCGGTGACGAAGAAAATAAAGGAAACATCCCGGCTACCAGCCAAACCCCTGCTGCTACCATCGTCGCCGCATGAATCAAGGCACTGACCGGAGTGGGACCCTCCATGGCGTCCGGCAACCAGGTATGTAATGGGAACTGAGCGGATTTGCCCACCGCTCCTACAAAGAGAAGCAGGCTAATCAGTGTCACCGTCCCAGGGGGGATCTTCCCGGAACCCACCGCTTCAAAAAGTGGGGCAAACTCAAAACTGCCCACGTGCACAAAGGTGAGGATCACCCCGATCAGCAACCCAATATCTCCGATCCGGGTCACGATAAAAGCTTTTTTGGCCGCCTGTTTCGCTTCCGGTTTAAAATACCAGAAACCGATCAGCAAAAATGAACCGACACCGACCAGCTCCCAAAAAATATACAGTTGTAGCAGATTAGGAGAGAGGACCAGCCCGAGCATAGCAAAGGTAAACAAGCTCAGGTAGGCATAGAAAACCGGAAGGCGCCTATCCCCCGACATGTATCCTCTGGAATACACCTGCACGAGAAAACCGACCAAGCTTACAATTAGAAGCATCAATGTATTGAGAGTATTCACTTCGATTCCGAACCGGATCGTCGTCTCCCCAAAGGAAAGCCACTCCAGCGTAAACACGTGGTCTTTCCCGCCCAGTCTCTCCCACCATACCGCCACCGCTCCTGCAAGGGAGAAGAAGGCCGCCAGAGAGCCCACCCCAGATGCCGTCCCTTCGCTGAAATTTTTTCTTCCCGCCAGGAGCAAGACGAAGGCCACCAAGGGAAAGAGGGGGATTATCCACGCATATTGGATCATGGGATCACCCATCCTTCATCTGATGTTGATGGTGCTGGTTTAACCTTTCATCGAATTGTACCGGTCAACATTGACGGTATGGCGGTTGCGATAGATAGCCAATAGGATCGCTACCCCTACCGCCGCTTCCGCCGCCGCCACGGTCATGGTGAACAGAGTGAACACCTGACCCGTCGGATTGGCATACAAACCATACTTGGAGAAGGCAACCAGGTTGATGTTGACCGCATTCAACATCAGCTCGATACAGAAAAGGACCACCACAGCATTCCGTTTAGTCAGAACTCCGTATAATCCCACACTGAACAAAATCGCCGCCAATGCGAGATAAGATGAGACCGGCATCAGGACTTCGACTCCTTTCTCGCCAGAATCACAGCTCCGACCAATGCAACTAACAACAGGACGGAGAGCGCTTCAAAAGGAATGACATACTGTTTAAATACAATCTCTCCCAGACGAGAGACTGTAAATTCTTTGGCGGAGGCTGTACCCTCTTCAAAGGGAGTATTGTAAATGGTGTGGATCAGAATCCCGAACAAAGCGCCCACCCCGATAAAACTGAAGAAACTGTGCCAGGGACGGACGGTCTCCTCTTGGTCTCTGTGCTGGGTCAACATAATTCCGAACAACATCAGAATGGAGACAGACCCGGTATAGATCAGCACCTGGGCCACTGCCAGAAACTCTGCATTCAACAAGACATAGAGCCCAGCAATGCACAACATCGTGAAGGCGAGGGACAGAACCATGTGGACGACTCGAGTGAAATTGAGCATGAAGACTGCCCCACCGATGGCACACACAGCCAGGACAAAAAAAGCGATAAACTCACCGCTCATCTCGATCACTTTTTCACACCCCGCGCATTCACATTGTTTTCACTCCGGATATGGGAGTTGTTCTCCTGAAGCCAGTGGATATCCTTAAACAGATCATCCCGGCTGTAACTGGCCAATTCAAAGTTATGCGTCATCACGATCGCTTCTGTGGGGCAGACTTCTGTGCACAGATCACACAGGATGCAAATTTCAAAATTGATATCGAAAGTATCCAGCACCTTCCCCCGTTTTTCCGGATGTTTGCGGCCAGTCAAGGTGATGCAGTCCGTCGGGCAAACCCGGACACATTGATTACAGACGATACATTTGTCCGGGTCCAGATATTGGATTCCCCGAAACCGGTCCGGCATCGGAATGGGTTCATCTGGGTATTTATGCGTCACTTTTTTTTGCGTCATGGTTTTTAGAGTGACCCCCATCCCTTTGATCAGACCCATCATATGAATCCCCCCATTCATTTAAAAAAGTCCGGAAGCCTTGTGACCCATGGATTTAGAATGGACCTCCCACGGTCAAAAAGTGTTGTGATTTACACTGATCTTGGACAGTCGAGGTTGGTTTTTCTTCCAGCTCCAAAGTTCTTGCGAGCTAAAGACGCTCCATGTGAACCCCTACCCTCCCGCGAATGTTTTCACTCCACGTCGGGAGCCTATCAAATCTGTTGATTAACCAGTAAATAGGTGAAGGAAATAAAACTAACCTTTCGCTCTTCCCATTGTCCCCATCGCAAAATATGGCCTGAGGGGACAGGGCTGGTGGGACGGCTAGGATCTCTTGCAAAGAGCGCAAAGGCGAATCAAAGCCCCGCCATCCCGACCCCATTTCCTGCCTAAAATATGGCTAATCAACACGCCTGACTTGAATCACCAGATAGGCCCTAATACCAACCTCCGAGCACTTCCTTGAGAAGTGCGGAGAAGAAAATATTGAACAGAGCCAGAGGAAGTAGCACTTTCCACCCCAGTTGCATCAATTGGTCCACCCGAATCCGGGGAAGGGTCGCCCGGATCCAGAAGATCGTGAATACGATCATCGCAAATTTCAACACAAACCAGATCAACGGAGGAATCACATCCAGCCCGAAGAGAGGATTCCACCCGCCCAGGAACAGGACCGTGGTCATCGCAGCCATCGCAAAGATATAAACGTATTCCGCCAACATGAAAAAAGCGAACCGGAATCCACTATATTCCACATGGTAACCGGCCACCAACTCCGATTCCGCTTCTGGAAGGTCAAAGGGAGTCCGGTTCAACTCCGCCAAAGAAGCGATGAAAAAGACCAGGAATCCGATGATCTGAGGGACGATGAACCACATCTGCCGCTGGGCCTCCACAATCCCGGTCAAATTGAGGGTTCCTGCAGCCATCACCACCCCTACCACAGACATCACCAAGGGAATCTCATAGCTGATCATCTGAGCGACAGACCGCATCGACCCCAGCAAGGCATATTTGTTGTTGGAGGCCCACCCCCCGACCAGAATCCCGATCGTGGTGATACTTGAAAGGGAAATGAAATAGAGAACTCCCACACCGATGTCGGCAAACACCAGTTTCCCGGTGAAGGGAATTACAGCCAGCACGACAAAGGACGGGACAAATGCGATCACCGGTGCCAATTTAAACAGGGTGCGATCCGCCTTGGCAGGAATCGTATCCTCTTTGATCAACAGTTTGAAAACATCAGCCACGGTCTGAAATAATCCCCAAGGGCCCACCCGGTTGGGGCCATGTCGCCCCTGCATCCAACCGAGCACTTTGCGCTCCAGCAAGATCGCATAAGTGACAAACCCAAGCACCACCACCAAGAAAAGGACGGGACCGAGCCACATCCACATGTTCATATCCCCATCCACCTCCCCGCTTAACCTCCCGACCTGCTTGATTCCATAGAGTATCCAACTCCGCGCTTCGATTTGGGGAACCGGATTGGATGGTCTCCCTCGGGATTCGATTTCGCATTTCCTTTGATCTTTATACCTGATAGAGCCGGTTCCCGGCCAGCCATATGGTCTTATTTACAATCCTTCCAGTGACAACGCTTTCAGACCAGTCGATTCTAAACTGTCGATAGAGAGTCCCTGTTCCTTTTCTGCGCCATTCCAAATCCAGGGGAGCCTGCCCTTCTTCCTTCAAACCCCGGAATCATAAGGTTCATAATCCTTCCGCAACGGGTGTCCCACCCATTCCTTCGGCATCAAGATCCGCTCCAGATTGGGGTGGCCGGAAAAACGGATCCCCAGCAGATCATAAATCTCCCGTTCGTGCCAATCAGCAGCCCGCCACACTCCCGTCACCGATGGCACTTGTGCCTCCTCCCGATCGGTCTTCACTTTGACACAGATATCGTGACCCTGAGTTAGGGATGTTAAATGATACAGAATTTCCATATGCTCTTCTTCATCGACACCGGACAAATTTTCCAGGTAGTCAAAAGCCAAGGTTTCCTCCTCTAACAGCAGACGAGCCACTTCCAACCACCGTTCCGAGGAAATCACCAATGTCGGGCGATCTCCCCCAGGCCGGTTGATATACGCCTCCTCCACCGCCTCGGCACCCACTTTCTCACTCAGCACCTTGACAAATCGCTCCAACAAAGGTTGTAGAGGGGAGGGCTCCGGGGGTTCCGGGGGCTGTTTCTCCTTGGCGGAACGTTTTTTCACATCTGCCGCCTGGGCTTTGGCCTGAGTCCATCGCTTGGCTGTCTGTGCAGCCGGATCTCCCTTTTCTGTTGCCGCTTGGGATGCGGAGGATTCCTCCTTCCCTGTTTCGGAAAGGGTCTCTTTCTCGCGAGGGAGATGGGGCGGCTCCGGTTTTTCCGGTTCCGCTTCCGACCTGGTTTCCCTTGCCGGATTCCCCTTGGAGTTATCTTTGCTCAAGGCGGGTCACCCTCTTTCCGGTATCGGCTTCATAGCGGATCTTTTCCTGCAACTTGTGGATTCCGTAAATCAAAGCCGCCGGATTAGGCGGACAACCGGGAATATAGACATCCACCGGCACGATCTGATCCACCCCCTTGATCACTGCATAAGACTTGACATAAGGTCCTCCGGCCGTGGCACAGGAACCCATAGCGATCACCCATTTGGGTTCGGGCATCTGATCGTATAAACGGCGCAATAGAGGACCCATTTTCTTGGTCACTGTTCCGGCTACAATCATGACATCAGACTGACGAGGAGAAGCCCGAAAGAAAGAGCCAAACCGATCCAGATCATAGTGGGGAGCCCCGGTGCCCATCATCTCAATGGCACAGCAGGCCAAGCCGAAAGTCATCGGCCACAGGGAGTTACTACGAGCCCATGCCTTCACGTTGTCCAAAGTGGTGGTAAACACATTTCGCTGCAGCTCCTCGATCTCTTCAGGGAGAAGCTCTTTTAAATTTATGTCCATTCCAACACCTTCTTCTTCCAGGCGTAGATTAAACCGATCACCAAAAAGAAGACGAAGATCAACATTTCAACCAGCACAAAAAGGCCGACATCTGCCCGCAGGACATCATAGGCCACCGCCCAAGGGTAGAGAAAGACGGTCTCCACATCAAATATCACAAACAGAAGGGCGAAGAGGTAATACCGAACGTTGAACCGCACCCAGCCGTCACCTGTTGGATCGACACCACTTTCATAGGTGATCGCTTTGGCCGACGTCGGCTTGTGCGGTCTAAGCCAGGACCCTAGGGTCAGGGCCCCTGCCGGCAACGCTAACCCCAACAGGATGAACACGACGATCGTCATGTAGCTCTGTGCATACTCCATGAAGCTCTCCCCCACCTTCCTGTCGCAGACCCGTTTCAGATCAGCCTGCTGGATCCTTTGCCAGATTTGATCAACTTATGAAATTATCATGTGGGTTTCATCGATTGGAAAGATTCTAAAAAGGGATTTCAGTTACAGATTATATCAGAAATCCCTCATTTCCTCCAACTAAAAACCGAGGGTTATTCCCCTAAAGACCGTGATTCATAAGATCCGACCGTTGATCGATCCGCACTACCAAATATTTTATCATATTTTTTAAACAGATCCCAACCTTCTGTCACAAGCATCAAAAAGGCAACCCACAGTTGTGGGTTGCCTATAGCCGATTCACGCACTCCCTCGATCAGCTCTTTCCGACTCGAAGCCGAGTGATCGCTTTTTGCAATGCGATTTCGGCTCGCTTGAAATCGACGTGTTCCTGTTTATGATCAGCTAAGCGCTCTTCCGCTCTTCGCTTAGCTGACTCCGCACGTTCTATGTCGATCTCGCCCGGCATCTCGGCGGTTTCTGCCAAAATGGTGACGGTGTTTTCCCGCACTTCGATAAAACCACCGCTGATAGCGACGAAAAACTCTTCCCCATCCTTTTTCACTTTCGCGGCGGTGACTTTCAGCGGACTGACATAAGGCGCATGATGGGGTAGAATCCCGATGTCACCTTCCTCCGCACGGGCAATCACCATCTCCACTTGTTCCGAGTAAACTTTACGCTCGGGCGTTACGATGTCCAACTGCATGGTGCTCATGGACACACTCTCCTTTTCAGCCCGTCAGACGAGAGTTTTTGCCTTTTCAACCGCTTCTTCGATGGCGCCCACCATGTAGAAGGCGTCTTCCGGCAGATCGTCGTGCTTGCCTTCCAAGATCTCCTTGAAGCTGCGCACGGTTTCCTTGATCGGAACATATTTCCCAGGCACGTTGGTGAACTGTTCCGCCACGTTCATCGGTTGGGAGAGGAACTTCTCGATCCGGCGGGCACGACCCACGATCTGTTTATCCTCTTCACTCAGTTCATCCATCCCCAGGATGGCGATGATATCCTGCAACTCTTTGTAGCGTTGCAGTACTTCTTGAACTCCACGGGCCACATTGTAGTGTTCTTCACCCACGACAGCCGGAGACAGGATCCGGGAAGTGGATGCCAGCGGGTCCACCGCCGGGAAAATGGCCTTGGACGCCAGCGAACGCTCCAAATTGGTAGTGGCGTCCAGGTGGGCGAAGGTGGTAGCCGGTGCCGGGTCAGTGTAGTCGTCAGCAGGCACGTAGATCGCTTGAATCGAGGTGACGGATCCTTTCTTGGTCGAAGTGATCCGCTCCTGAAGTTGACCCATCTCTGTAGCCAGTGTCGGCTGATAACCCACAGCGGAGGGCATCCGGCCCAAGAGAGCCGATACCTCGGAACCCGCTTGAGTAAAACGGAAGATGTTGTCGACGAAGAACAGCACATCCTGTCCTTCTTCATCTCGGAAGTACTCTGCCATGGTCAATCCCGTCAGAGCCACCCGCATCCGAGCCCCCGGCGGTTCGTTCATTTGGCCGAAGACCATGGTGGTCTTCTCGATCACGCCGGAATCGCTCATTTCATGATAAAGGTCGTTCCCTTCCCGGGTCCGTTCCCCCACTCCGGCAAACACGGACAGACCGCCGTGTTCGTGAGCAATGTTGTGAATCAACTCTTGGATCAACACGGTTTTCCCCACACCGGCCCCACCGAAGAGACCGATTTTTCCACCCTTTGCATAGGGTGCCAACAGATCCACTACTTTAATTCCGGTTTCCAGCACCTCTTCCTGGGTGGAGAGGTTTTCGTAGCTGGGTGCGGGACGGTGAATTGAGTATTCGGTTTCCGATTTCACTTGCTCTTTTTCGTCGATGGCATCTCCCAACACGTTGAACACCCGTCCCAAGGTGGGACGACCCACTGGGATCGTGATCGGCTTACCTGTGTCCACCGCTTCCATGCCGCGAACCACACCGTCCGTGGAACCCATCGCAATGCAACGGACGATGTTATCCCCTTGTTGCAGTGCCACCTCAACGGTCAGGTCGAGATCCCGCTCACTTGAAGATTTCGCTTGATATTGAATCTTGATCGCGTTGTTGATTTCAGGCAGGTGACCCTGGTCGAATTGAACGTCGACGATGGGACCCAATACCTGTGTGACGCGTCCGGTGCTCATCCGTTTCCCTCCTTAAACTGCAAATGCCATCCCGTGGCACCCCCACGAGATCGATGATGAAACTTAAAATCAGCTTTATTCCAGAGCACTGGCCCCACCCACAATTTCGGCCAACTCCTGGGTGATGGCGGCTTGACGGGCCCGGTTGTACTTCAATGTATAGGCTCCGATCATCTCTGTCGCATTGTCGGTAGCGTTGCCCATCGCTGCCATCCGGGCTCCAAATTCACTCGCCTTGGATTCCAACAGGGCGCTGTAGATCAAGGTTTCCGCATAGCGGGGAAGGAGTGTGGACAAAACCTCTTCAGGAGAAGGCTCGTATTCGTACAATGCCTTCAAACCGCCCTCTTTCTCCTCTTCTTCCAGATCCGCCAAGGGAAGGAGCCGCTTCTCCACAGGACGTTGCGTGACCGGGTTGATAAATTCGTTATATACGAGAAACAATTCATCATACTCTTCTTCCGCATACATTCCGACAGATTGGGATACGACCGCTTTGATGTCGCTGAATTCCGGACTGTCAGGCAGACCCGTCACTTCTCCGACCACTGGGATGTCCCGACGCTTCAGGAAGTCCGCTCCCTTACGTCCCAACACGAAAACCACATATTCATCCTTGCTGGCGTGGCGCTCGTTCACAATTTGGATCAAAGTGCGTAGCACGTTTCCGTCAAATCCGCCTGCTAATCCCCGATCAGATGTGATCACCAGATATCCCGTTTTCTTCACGGGACGGGAAATCAGCATCGGGTGTTGAACTCCATCTGTCGCGCTGGCGACTGATGCGATCACTTCTCGCAACTTATCCGTGTATGGGCGAGAGGATTCAGCCTTTTCCTGAGCTCGGCGCAATTTGGCGGCAGCCACCATCTCCATCGCTTTGGTAATCTGTTTGATACTCTGAACGGAGCTGATACTCCGCTTGATATCCCGCATATTTTCAGCCATCCATCTTCACCGCCTTTCCACGTCGGGCGGCGTCGGGCGGCTTCCATCACAGGAAGCCGGTGCCGATCCAGCCACGACTTCAATTTCCGTCACTGATTTGAGGGAGAGAAACCCTTCTTAAATTCTTGGATTGCGTCCTTGATGCCTTCTTCAATCTCATCATTGAGCGTCTTTTGCTCACGGATGTTACGAAGCAGATCGGCTCGTTCGGCATCTACAAAGGAGAAGAGTTCACTTTCAAACCGGAGCACATCTTCCACCGGAATATCATCCAGATAACCTCGGGTGGCGGTGTAGATGGAGATGATCTGCTTTTCGACGGACATCGGGGCATTTTCATCCTGCTTCAGGATTTCCACGAGGCGTTCCCCACGGGAGAGCTTGGCCTGTGTCGCTTTATCCAGGTCGGAACCGAACTGGGCAAAAGCCTGCAAATCCCGATATTGAGCCAGATCCAGCTTCAAGGTTCCAGACACTTTTTTCATCGCCTTGATCTGGGCATCCCCACCAACCCGGGAGACGGAGGTCCCCACGTTGACTGCCGGCCGCACCCCGGAATAAAAGAGGTCTGTCTCCAGGAAGATCTGACCGTCGGTGATGGAAATCACGTTGGTCGGGATATAGGCAGCAATATCGCCGGCTTGGGTCTCGATAAAGGGAAGAGCAGTCAAGGAGCCACCACCCTTTGCATCGGAGAGCTTGGCAGCACGCTCCAACAGGCGGGAGTGCAGATAAAAGACATCCCCTGGGAATGCTTCACGCCCCGGCGGACGGCGCAGGAGCAAAGAGAGTTCACGGTAGGCGGCAGCTTGTTTGCTCAAGTCATCGTACACCACCAACACGTGCTTCCCTTGATACATGAAATATTCACCCATGGCGCACCCGGCATAGGGAGCCAAGAACAAAAGCGGTGACGGCTCCGAGGCGCTGGCGCTCACCACAATGGTGTAATCCATCGCACCGGCTTTACGCAGTTTTTCCACCACGCCCACCACGGTGGATTGCTTCTGACCGATGGCCACATAGATACAAATCATGTCCTGATCCTTCTGGTTGATGATCGTATCCACTGCCACCGTCGTCTTACCGGTTTGCCGGTCCCCGATAATCAATTCCCGTTGGCCGCGGCCGATGGGAATCATCGAGTCAATCGCCTTGATCCCTGTCTGCAAAGGTTCGTGAACCGACTTCCGATCCATGACACCCGGCGCAGGAGATTCCACGGGACGGTATTCCGAAGTTTCGACCGCCCCTTTCCCATCCAGAGGTTGACCCAGGGGGTTGACCACTCGGCCCAGCAAGGATTCTCCCACTGGGACCTCCATGATCCGACCCGTCCGTTTCACTTGGTCCCCCTCGCGAATCTCCGTATAGGGACCGAGGATAACCACACCTACGTGATCTTCCTCCAGGTTTTGCGCCATGCCCATCACGCCATTTTCAAACTCGACGAGCTCACCGGCCATGACGTTTTTCAGACCGTGAATCTGAGCGATCCCGTCCCCGATCTGAATGACACTGCCGACATCGACTACTTCGATGTTTCCTTCAAACTGTTCGATCTGCTGCTTGATCAGAGAGCTGATCTCTTCAGGCTTGATGCTCATGATTTCACCTCTATCCTTCCATCCGATTATCCGATGTGGATCGCGGTCAATTCTTTCCGGAATCGTTTCAATTTGTTTACCAAGCTACCGTCGTACAGACGATCTCCGATCCGTACGACAGCGCCGCCGAGGATATCAGGCTCGACGCGGTTGGTGATCACCAGTTTTTTCCCGATGATTTTTTGGAAGACAGCGATCAGTTCTTTCTCCCCAGTCTTGGTGAGAGGATGAGAGGTGATCACTTCCGCTTCCGCAACCCCTTTTTCTTCATGGACAAGGGCTTGATATTCAGAACCGATCGCCTCGATCGCATTTTCCCGATTGCGCTCAGCAATCAGATGAAGGAGGTTCCGGGCCAGGTCAGACAAGTCCTGGAACAGTTTGTCGTAAACCTCCTTCTTCTCCCCGGAAGACACCTGGGGATGAACAGCCCATTCCCGAAGCTCCGGGTGCTGGGTCCAAACATCGGTTACCAGCTGCCAATCTTTAGCCGTCTGATCCAGAGTCTTTTGTTCCTTGGCGGCTTCAAAGAGAGCCCTCCCGTACCGTTTACCAATGATAGAGAGACTCATTGCAATTCGCCTACCTGGCTCAAGTATTTTTTCACCAAAGCGGATTGATCTCTCGCTTTAATCTCTTTTTCAATCATTTTGGAAGCCAACTCAACGGAAAGAGTCCCCACTTCATCCCGAAGTTCCAGAATCGCCCGCTCCTTCTCCGAGATGATTTCGGATTTGGCTTCACTGATCATCCGCTCCGCCCGTTCACGAGCATCCCCGATGATCTCTTCCGCTTCCCGCTCTTTTTGTGCCCGAGCCCGTTCCAGCAGTTCCTTTGCCTCTTGTCGGGCCTGAATGAGGGCCTCTTTTTGCTCAGCCACCAATTTTTCCGCTTCCGCCCGATTCTGTTCTGCAGTGGTAATCTGATCTTCGATGTGTTCCGTTCGTTCATTCATCACCTTCATGACTGGGCCCAGGGCAAAGCGTTTCAACAGTAACATCAAAATTAAGATCGCACCGACCTGGAATAACATGGTTCCCCATGTGAAAGACAATCCGAATCACTCCCTTCAATAACCCTAGGATCGAACAGAAGGCGGGGAAAAGAGAACTCCCCGCCACTCACTTTGACCAGCTTAGATAATACCGAAAGCAAGCAGGATCCCAATCCCGACACCGATGATCGGAAGGGCCTCGATCAGACCGAAGAGAATCATCGTCTGCCCAAAGAGGGTACCGCGGGTTTCCGGTTGCCGTGTGATCCCTTCGATGTACTTGCTGAACAAAAAGCTGTTACCCAGAGCTGCACCCAGGGCAGCAAAACCAATCATGATACCTGCGGCGAGTATGTTCAAATCCATTCTTATTTTCCTCCCTTATACCTCTTAGTAAATCTGTGGTTTCACCAAACTTAGTGATCCATTTGTTGCGCGATGTACACATTGGCCAAGACGGTGAAGATATAGGCTTGAATGGCACCGACAAACAGGGAAAAACCCATCCAGACAATGACAGGGGCACCTGTGATGAGGGGGGATCCTTCAGTAATCATAATCGTGATCAGAATCTCTCCGGCAAAAAGGTTGGCCCACAAACGCATCCCATGAGTGAGGGGTTTGGAAATCATCTCGATCAAGTGGATCGGAAACATCAAGAACATCGGCTTAAAGTAATGACCGATATAACCCTTCAGGCCCGACCGGATCCCGACAATATGGGTATACAACGTGATGGCGACAGCCATAGCCAAGGTGACACTCAGATCCGCCGTTGGCGATTTGAACCAGGAGACATGGTCACCCTCGGCAATTCCCAAACCGGGGAAGGATTGATGGGCTTCTGAAGTCACCATCAGAAAGATACCGAGCTGGTTGGCAACCAGAATAAACATAAACAGCGTATAACTGAAAACGACATACTTGTCCGCTGCTTTGTTGTTATTGTCATAAGCCATCCGGGTGATCCCCTTGACAAAGTCGATGGCCATTTCAACCAGATTCTGAATCCCCCTCGGAACCCTACTGCGTCCCCGGGTGGCCAAAACTGAGAGCAAGAAAACAATAAGACAGGCCACTGTTGTCCCGATGATGATAGTCAGATCAAAGGTCATGTTGAGGAACTCAACCTTCGGCGTCAACTCCATCCTTTTCGTTCACCCCCTTCGCCTGTGATGTCCAAAATCAGATTTTATCAAACTTAACTCTACCACAACTGCAGCCACATAGCCGAGGGGAAACCCCAAGAAAATACCTAGAACATTTACTTGCTCAGGATAACGGATTCCGAGGATCAAGGGGAGAATCAAGACGAGGAAGCGATTGGCCAATCCGATCCCCATACGGGATTCTTCGCCAGTTAGGGCCATTTCTCCCGCCAACCGGAGTTTTCTGGCGATATGGAGAACATTGTATAGGCTGACCAGCCCTCCCAAAAACATTCCCGCAAAGAAGGGTTTGGCAGGCAAGATCAACCACAGAAGCAAGATGAGTGCCAGAGAACAGGCGGTCAGGATCACGACACGGCGGCGTCGAATCAGCAGTGATTCTCTGTAGGGTTGAAAGTCCAATGGCAACCTCCCTCAGTGACCAAAGCAACTGCTGTCACGGCTTGAGAAGTTCTTAATACTATTTCTTCCAAAAAAAACGAATGGCCGTTGCGGTGATCACTCCTCCCAACAATATTCCTCCCAGCAACCCTGTCGCCGTCCAGGTCGGAAAACTCCCCCATTTATCGTCCAAAAACCGACCGAGCCAAGCTCCGCCCACAATGAACAAGAGGATTTCCGTACCCAGAGAACCGAACAAACCAATGACCTTCCACGGATTCTCCGGTTGATTCTTCAAGGGTCTCCCCCTTCACAACAGGTTGCAATGAGAATTGATTGTCGGAGGAGCACCCAAAAAAACGCTCCATTCCACTCTACATGGTATCGAAGGCTTGGGGAATGTGTCAACGCTTCCACCCGACCCAATGATGAACATTTTGTCACATTTCGTTCCCCTATGGGAACAGAGAGCCTAAACCTCGACAGGGGGGGCTCTCCCCAGCATTCGATCTCTTATCGGGTGCCGTAGAGGCGGTCGCCAGCATCTCCTAGACCAGGGACAATATAACTGTTTTCGTCCAGTTTTTCATCTACGGCGGCAACATAGATGTTCACATCCCCGTGATCTTTCTGCACCCGTTCAATCCCTTCAGGGGCTGCGATCAAACACATCAATTTGATATGCTTGGCCCCCATATCTTTGATGCGACGGATGGCTTCGGCGGCGGATCCTCCCGTCGCCAGCATGGGATCAATCACAATCAGCTCCCGCTCTCCGATATCCGAAGGCATTTTGGCATAGTACTGAACCGGCTCCAACGTCTCCGGATCTCGGTACAATCCGATATGTCCCACTTTTGCTGCGGGGATCAAACGAAGGATCCCATCCACCATCCCCAAGCCTGCACGCAGAATGGGAACCAACCCCAATTTCTTTCCTGCCAGCACCTTGCACTGGGATTCGGATACCGGGGTCTGTACAGTCACTTCCTGCAGGGGCATGTCCCGTGTGATCTCATAGGCCATCAATGCGGCAACCTCATCCACCAATTCCCGGAATTCCTTGGTTCCCGTGTTCTTGTCCCGGATATAGGTCACTTTGTGCTGAATCAGCGGGTGGTCCAAAACATAAACATCACTCAAATTTTACACTCCCTTCCACCGGTTCTCAACAGTTCTCAAACATTGTACTGGTCTTTGGGGCGATTGTCGACAAGGGTTTGTGATTTTTTTTACAATCTCTTCATCCTTATTTTGTATATTGCCCTGAAAGAGAGAAAACCCGCCACAATGGGCGGGTTTGATATAAAAAACAGTGGGTTATTGCCGAACCGGGCATTCCCCTTGCCCCATCGAAAAAATGACTCACGGGGAGAGGAATGGCGAAATGTCGCATTGCAACATGACGCCCTGATCCACATTCAGTATCCGGGTGGAACCGGCAGCTCACACCCCTTTGATCACGGCCACCGGATGGCAGCGGGCCACCACGGTCGCCAGATTGGCCCCTTCCACGGAGTCGATGATCTGGTCTACATCTTTGTATGCTTGGGGAGATTCATCTAAAATCGACTCCAGAGTGTTTTGATTGACCACGATTTCTTCATCGGTTCCCACCTTCATCGAACGGGAGAAAGCATCCACTGTGACCAACTCTTTGGTGGCGCGCCGGGAGCGGAGTCGGCCGGCTCCGTGACAGATGGAGTGAAAATTTTTCTCTCCGGCCCGTTCTCCAACCATGATATAAGAAGCCGTCCCCATCGACCCAGGGATCAAGGCGGGGTGCCCCGTTTTCCTGTAGGGAGCCGCATTCATGAAGTGACCGGGTGGAAGAGCCCGGGTGGTTCCCTTCCGGTGAACCAGCATCGGCTGGTTGCGATGGACTTCCTTCAAAGCATAGTTGTGCATCAGGTCATACAAGACCGGCATTTCCATGTCATTTCCGGCGAACTCCTTCAATCCCTGAAGCACTCCATAAGCGATCATATGCCGATTGGCGACAGCAAAATTGAGTGCGGAATACATCAGGTTGATGTACCGATAACCCTCTTCCGAATCGATGGGGGCATAGACGAGATTGGGATCCGGAGTCCCCACCCCCCACTTTTGCATCGCCCGCTTGAAATCCTTTATATAGCGGGCTCCCATCATTCCACCCCATGCCCGGGAGCCGGAGTGAATCATAACCACGATTTGTCCGTCGAATAATCCCCAGGCCTCAGCGACATCCCGCTTTTGCTCCGAGATCTCTACCCGCTGAAATTCGATGAAGTGATTTCCTCCCCCCAGTGTTCCCAGTTGCCCCCAGGCCCGCCCCCACACCTTATCGGGAATCTCCCCTAGGAAATCTGTGTCATATTTGAACTGAGCGGTTTCCACATGGGTTAAGGAGCGGGTGGAGCGTGGGGTGTAAGTATCGGGAACATATTTTTTCGGCAGCCCTTTGATCCCTTCCCTGACCACATTCTCCAGTCGGATGTCACTGTATCTGGAGGTGGAACGCTCATTGACAGGCACAAACTTCTCCACCGCCTGTACCAATTCCCGTCTCACCTGACGTCCCCGCAGATCTTCCTCTCTGAGACCGGTCAGATGCAGACGCATGCCGCAACCGATGTCGGAACCGACGATGGAAGGGGAAACAAAGCCGTCCTTCATCCCCCACACCGCTGTCGTCCCGATGCAGGTGCCGATTCCGACATGGGCGTCCGGCGTGTAACTCATATGGATACTGCGAGGAATCTGCAGGTTGTTGTCGGCCATCTGAAACACTTTTTGATCCAGTTGCGCAAATACTTCGTCGTTGGCGAATACATGGAGATTCCCATGGGTCAGCTCCAGTTCGCGATGATTGTTTCCATGTTCCTTAAACACGGTTTCCTCCCCCCCCGAATCACCCAAGTCTCACCATATTAGCAGAAGGGGGCAGAAAATACGATCATTTTCGTTTTTTCACCCAAAAACAAGCCCCTTCAGAAAGGGGCTTGAGGTCAGTTGTTCATATCGGCATACAGCGGAAAACGGGCGGTGAGGGAGGCGACACGCTGACGGGCTTTCTCCCCAGACTCACTATCTTCCGGATTTTTCAAGACCAAAGCCATGATCTCAGCGATCTCTTCCATCGCTTCCCCATCCATCCCCCGAGTCGTGACTGCCGCGGTTCCGATGCGAAGACCACTGGTGACAAAGGGGCTTTCCGGATCGAAGGGGATCGCGTTCTTATTGGCAGTGATCCCCGCCTCATCCAACAGATGTTCCGCCGTTTTCCCTGTCAAGCCCAGGTTGCGAACATCGATCAGGATCAGATGGTTGTCCGTTCCCCCGGAGATCAGCTGGAGACCGCGTTGGGTCAAAGCCTCTGCCAGGCGGGCTGCATTATCCACCACTTGAGCGGAGTATTCTTTAAAGGACTCCTCCAAAGCCTCCCGCAAAGCGACTGCTTTGGCTGCGATCACATGCATCAAAGGACCGCCTTGGATTCCGGGAAAGATGGATTTGTCAATTAATTTGGCATGTTGTTCTTTGCAAAGGATCATTCCGCCCCGGGGACCACGCAGGGTTTTATGGGTGGTGGTAGTGACAAAATCCGCATGGGGTACTGGGTTGGGATGGTGTCCCGTTGCCACCAGCCCCGCGATATGAGCCATGTCCACCATCAGATAGGCGCCTGCCTCTCTGGCGATCTCCCCCATTTTGGCAAAGTCGATGCTGCGGGGGTAGGCGCTGGCTCCGGCCACCAGCAATTTCGGTTTGTGTTCCAGAGCCAGCTTTCGCACCTCTTCATAATCGATCCGATGGGAGTCGGGATCCACTCCATAGGCGATGAAGTTGTACATTTTTCCAGAGAAGTTGACCGGACTCCCATGGGTCAGATGACCCCCGTGAGCCAAGTTCATACCGAGGACAGTATCCCCCGGTTCCAGCACAGAAAAGTAAACCCCCATGTTGGCCTGCGCTCCAGAATGAGGCTGGACATTGACATGCTCTGCGCCGAACAGTTGCTTCGCCCGGTCTCTAGCCAGCTCTTCTGCTACATCAACAAATTCACAGCCGCCATAGTAACGTTTGCCTGGGTAACCTTCTGCATATTTGTTGGTCATCACACTACCCATGGCTTCCATGACGGCCTGACTGACAAAGTTTTCAGATGCGATCAGTTCAATTTTCTCTTGTTGTCGGCCCAGCTCTTTACTGATAGCCGCCGCGATTTCCGGATCTTTTTGCCTGACAGAATTCACTGGCTCTCCTCCTTTATTCCAACCGTTCCCGTCCATTTTACCATCAACAGAGAGGAAAACCATCAAGTAGTGTTGTAAAAAGCCATTCAAAAGTCCACGAAATCACAACACCTTGAAGCCTTGTGAAAAAAACCTTCACAAGGGAGGGTGGGGGTTCACATGTCAGAGGCAAATTTCTTGCGAACCCCAGGCACTTCACACACCCTGTGGTACCACCTCTATTTCAGGGCTTCAGCCCATCGTGATTGTAGTGCCTGTGGTGCTACCTCTATTCCAGGACTTCAACCCATCGTGATTGTAGTGCATAGGGCGCTTTGGACCCAGAGGGCACAAGTCTCGCCAGGGTCGCTTTCTCTCCCAGGTCTCGCTATGGCAGCACACGACTCCCTTTCGCCACTAATTAACAGCCCTGACCCTGAATGCCTTCACTCTTCCTTCTCTTCCAATGTGTACACCGCCCGGGCTCCTCCGATCAATTTGGGCCGGGTAACAGCCATGGTAACGTGAGCTTCACCGATGTAAGCCGACGAAGGGCGAACCGGCACCGCCACCGGCTTCAGATGCATCCCGATCAGGGTGTCCCCAATATCGATTCCCGCATCGGCCTGGACCTTTTCCACCAGCACCGCCTCTTGCAGATGACGGTATGCCTGGGAAGCCATCGCCCCTCCCGCATGGCGTACGGGAACCGCCGCCACCTCCGTCCATTGAAACTGTTCCTGTGTTCGGCGGGTGACCACCAACGCCCGATTCAGATGCTCACAACATTGAAAGGCGAGGTGGTAACCATAGGAAGCCTGAACCTGAAGTGCCCCTTCCAAAATAGCGGAAGCCACCTCATCACTGCCCTCGCTCCCGATTCGCTTGCCAGTCACTTCACTGGTGCTGACTCCCATCACCAGGAGGTGCCGGTGATCCAAAAGCTTGTTTTTGAGCAACTCTTTCGTCACCCGGACCACTTGATCCCGGATCTGCTCCTGCACAAGTTCACTTCCCTTCTAGAGCAGCGATCTTATCCACACGACGATGGTGCCTGCCATCGGCAAACTCCGTCGTCAACCAGATCCTGACAATATTTTCAGCCAAGCCAGGGCCCACCACCCGTTCCCCGAGGGCCAGCACATTGGCTTGGTTATGTTCCCGACTCATCCGGGCCGAATATTCATCTGATACCACAGCGCAACGAATTCCCTTCACCTTATTGGCGGCGATGGACATCCCGATCCCGGTCCCGCAGATCAGAATGCCACGGTCAAATTCACCCTGGGCCACCTTTTCTGCAACCGGCTGGGCATAATCAGGATAATCGACGGAGTCGGTACCGTCGCAACCCACATCGGCCACTTCCATCCCCAGCTCATGCAACACTTTCTTCACGGTCTCTTTCAGATGGATCCCCCCGTGGTCGGATCCGATGACTATTCTCATTCTCCACTCCTCCTGTCCATTCAAACGCCACGATTTACGATGGATCTACTTTTTCATGATTCCCTTTCATTTTGCCATCGATCCAAGAGTTTCTCCACCTGTACTTCAATCTCAGCGGCACACCGCCGATACACCTCTTCATCTCCGCCAAAGGGGTCGCCAACATTCATCTGAGACAACATCTCGTCAACCTCTTTCCGAAGGGAAGCAAAGGAGGCTTCCTGCCCCTCCAATTGCACCTGCAACTCTTTTTTTCGTAAGTGATCTCCCTCTTTTTCAGCCTGCTCCAACAACGCCCGGCAGGTTTCCAAATCCACTTGCAAGCGTTGGAGGGATTTTACCTTTTCCTGTTGAGAGTCTTCCAACACATACTCCTTCAGCGTGTGCAACTTGTCCACTGCATCGGGGTAACGGTGGACCAACATCTGTTTATGCGCCTCAGTCATCACCAATATGAGATCGGCCCAGGCCGCCATCGCTGCATCCAGGGGACGGGAGCGGTGGGAACTGTGGTCGATACCCTTTTCCTTCATCACCTGGACGGCAGCATCCGAGGGAGAAAGCCCATTCACAGCGGAGATGCCGGCAGACCGAACCTCCAGCCGAATCCCCTCCTCCATCGCCTTTTGACGCAGCAGGGCCTCTGCCATGGGAGAACGACAAGTGTTCCCGGTGCAAACAAACAACACCTTTTTCACCCATTTACCCCCCCTTCCGGAAAGTACTGACGGTTGCTATTTACCATTTTCTCAAGCTCCGACAAGGTTATGCAACCGTTGTTTCCTCCATACTACCCCAACCGATCCCGTCACAGCAAAAACCTGAGGCCGAGAGAGATCAAGATCAAGCCCCCGACAGCCTCACCATAATCTCCGATCCAAGACCTGGCGTGGCGTCCCAACAGCATGCCTATACAGGCCAAGACGGCCCCTGCCGTTCCAAACAATAGCACGGCTAGCAAGAGATCCGCTGCAAACAACCCGAGGGATAAACCCGCTGACAAGGAATCGAGGCTGACACTGAAGGAAAGCAGAAGAAGTCCCCATAGGCTGGAGTTGACAGTGGATTTCTCCTCTCCGACGATATGAAAGGCATTCAATAACATATTGGTGCCCAGTAAACAGAGAAGCCCTCCTCCCACCCTTACAGCGATCTCTTCGACCAAGGAACCTAACACCTGTCCGATGACGATTCCCGCAAGCGGCATCAAAATGTGTAAAACACCAATGATTCCACTGATAAGGAGGATACGACGAAATCGGAGGCCCTGCATCCCCACCCCGATCCCTAGGGAAAAAGCATCCATCCCCAGAGCCACGGAAATCATCCACAAGGTGAAAAACTGCCCCCACTGGGGCAAGGAAAGGTCCATTCCCACTCCTCCCCGCACCTCGCATGTCTCTGAAAGGTATGCGGTAGAGTGGACAAAAAGAACCCGTCCCAATGGACGGGCCCCTTCATTCCCGGTCGGGTTCAATCACCCGGCCTTCAGCTGCTTTGCTCAACCGGTTCATCACCGAGTGCAACACTCCCCTCGGTGGAAAACCTTCCGCCGCAATCCATTGGGCACCTACTTTATCAAACCGACGCAAAGCTCCGTACAATTCTCTGGCAATCGTGTCTGGTCGGGAGCGGCTTCCACAGACGACGACCCAGTCTGCCCGGTAACGGGAGGCATGTTCCTCTGTACACAGGATTCCCGTCTTCTTGCCGGATTGCATCGCCTCATCTGCCATCCGCTGAATCCGGCTCACTTGTGCCTCCCCATCCCCAGTAATCACCCACATCTCCCCTCCTGGGGCATAGTGGCGATATTTCATTCCTGGTGAACGGGGGGATTCCTGCTCCTGCTGCAACCCGGGGTCCATCTGAACTTCTCCGACCACTTTCCGTAGCATCTCCAAGGTGACACCTCCTGGCCGCAACAACACCGGAGGATTTACTGTCACATCCACCACAGTGGATTCCACCCCCACCCCGGTCGCCCCACCATCCAATATTCCATCGATCCGCCCTTCCAAATCCGTCCACACATGTTCGGCGGTTGTGGGGCTGGGCTTACCCGACCGATTGGCGCTGGGGGCAGCCACGGGCACACCGCAGTGTTTTAAAAAGGCAAGTGCCACAGGGTGAGAAGGATTCCGCACCCCCACCGTGGGCAAGCCTGCCGTCACTTGGGGGGCCAGGTTTCCCCGGTGGGGCAAAATCAAAGTCAAGGGGCCTGGCCAAAATCGACGGGCCAGTAATCTACCTGATTCCGGAATCTCTTGCACCCACTCCTCCAATCCTTGTTTACTGGCCAGGTGGATGATCAAAGGGTTGTCCGACGGCCTTCCCTTTGCTCGGTATATCGACGCAACCGCTTCCGGATTCGTCGCATCGGCTCCCAATCCGTAAACCGTCTCCGTGGGAAAGGCTACCAGACGTCCTTCTCGCAACCATGCCGCCGCTTCCCGGATCGCGGGGTTTTGGTCCAAGTCGGCTGCCGTGTCGATCTTCCATTGTTTGGTTTCCATACCGAATTCGACCCTTTCCATGATAATGTCAGCCTGGGAGCCGGGCTTTCACCAGTGTTACTCCTGTCCCCATGATACCATATCCACCGTCTCCGTCTCCTCTTCCCATAGGTGGGAGCTTAGATTAACGGGTTTTTCTCTCAATACGACGGTAAAAACAGGCGCATGAATGCACCAGTGAGAACTTTGGAGGAGGGAGGTTTGATTTACATAGAATCAGGCGTGTTGATTAGCCCTATTTTAGGCAGGAAATCAGGTCGGGATGGGGGATGGTGAAGAGCCTTTGCGCTCTTGGCAAGAGATCGTAGCCGTCCTAGCATCCCCGTCCCTTAAGCGAAATTTTGCGATGGGGACAATGGGAAGAACGAAAGGGTCGTTTCGTTTCCCATCATCCACTTGATGGTTCATCAACAGCTCTGACATGGAATAGCTTTGATTCCTCAAAAACAGAATGGAATGTAAAACTCCCCCCTCGACTGGCACCCCTCCCGGAAAACTTTTCTGCTAGCAGATCGCTGAGATAGTCTACGACCTTCTCATCTATTTCCCGGAAAATCAACAACTATGACTGCTTTCTCTTTTTTTAGTTCTGCATCCTCTGTTCACTTCATAGATTCATAGGGAAGAATGAAGGGAGGACGGAACTTTGTTTACAGTCAGGCGTGCCATACCCGAGGATCGGGAAGCGATCCGCCAGTTACTTCAACAGGCAGGGGTTAGTGAAAAAGGTGTGGATCATCACCTGGAGAATTTTTTGTTAGTGAAAGAGCCTGAAGAGGGGAGAAACGTGGGGACGGCGGGATTAGAAATTCACGGAGACCGAGGAGTGTTGCGTTCCTTTGTCATAGAGAAGAAAGCTTGGAATGCAAAGACAGCTATGGAATTGATCACGGTAGTCCTCTCCTTTGTACAAAAGATGAAGTTGAAGGAGATCTATTTGTTGACGGGGGTCTCCCCTCATCTTTTCGAGTATTTTGGGTTTCAATCAGTAAAGTGGGAAGAGCTTCCCGAGGTAATTCGTGATTCCGTCGCGGGTCGAGTCGATCCGTCTGAGGCTATACCGATGGTTTTTCGCAGGGCTGTGGATGAATCCATCAAGTGATTCCTCTCCGATCTAATCGAAAAAAGACTAAAAAACTAGCGGCGGGCAGGAGCCATGTACTACCCAAGTGACCTGATGTACCACAGGCACTACATTTGAAAAATTTAGGATGTACCACAGGCACTACATTTGAAAAATTTAGGATGTACCACAGGCACTACATTTGAAATTCAGGATGTACCACAGGCACTACCATTTGAAATTTAGGATGTACCACAGGCACTAGTATCCAAGGGCCTTCAAGGTAGCCTACTCAGCGTAGAATCTGGAAGAATGCCCTGAAATAAAAAAGTTCCCGCCTCCCGTGTAAGCTGCACAGGAACTGGGAACTTGCCTTTCACTCAAAGAGTCCAGAAAAGAAATCTTCCAGGGAATCGAGGAAAAAAAAGCGAATTTCCGCCTTTTGCGGTTGCTCGGGATGATTCTGCTTCTCCACCTGGGCAGGTGCCGCCATGGCTTGGCCAGTGGAAACCGTTCTCTCCGTTCCATCTAAGGCATCTCCGTTGCTCATATCGACAAAACAAAGGGGTGGGAACAACACACACCACCAATTGTCTCCTTTCCCCTCTCCGATGGAGATCAACAGCGCCTCATAATTTCCAGCGGGATAGACCTTGTCACCGTACAGTTTCGTGGGAAAGGGCACTTCCCCGAATTGGACCTGAACCGGATCGGAAAATCCCTGATCCCGCAAGGTCTGTTCCGCAATCTTCTCCAGTCGGGGGAGACGGGTGCGTACCAATTGCCGTGCCTCTTGTAGAGTGGTCGGTTTTTGTGCCCAGGTATCGATTTCCCGGATCACCTCATCCCGGACTTGTCGTTTCAGGCGTTGGTCCCGTTCCGAATCGCTATTGGCGAGGATCCGAAGGCGAATCGCCTCTTCGGGAATCTGGCTTGATTCACCGGAACCGGCACTCACCGCTCCGATCCGGTCCTCTCGGTCTTCCTCTCCATGAGTCCATGAGATGAATATAAAAAATCCGACAGCCAACAAAACCAATACCGTATAAGTGCGAACCCGCATCGGATAAACCCTCCTCGACTGATCTATCCTCCATTATGGACAGGCAGTCACAGGTTTAATCATAGATGGATACGGGTTCGATTTCATTTCCCGGGGAATTCCTCGATTCGGGCAGCGACCACCCGCGGTCGCCCAGCTAGATCCGAGGCAAAGAAAATCTGAGCCCCAGCAAAAGTCTTTGCCAGCATTTTCCCCACGGCTTCCGATTGATCCTCTCCCACTTCAAAGACGACCAGACCCGGATTTTTCAGGACTGCCGGAATCCCCTTCACTATGATACGGTAGGGAGCCAATCCGTCGGGGCCCCCATCCAACGCCATCCAGGGTTCGTGATTCCTCACCTCTGCATCGAGGTGAGGAATCTCCCCTGCCGGGATATAAGGAGGATTGGAAACCACCAGATCTACCTGGATATGCAGTTTGCGAAGCGGGTCCAACCAATCTCCCTGCATCCAGCGGATATGATCTGTCGTTCCATTTTTTTCCCCATTGTGTTGGGCTACCTTCAGTGCTGTCGGCGAGCGATCCACAGCAATCACGTCCCAATCTGGTCTCTCCGCAGCCAAGGTGACCGCAATCGCGCCACTGCCGGTTCCCAAGTCGACTGCAGTCACAGGTTTCCCTTGCCAAATCCGATCCGCTTCCCGAAGAACTGTCTCCACCAAAATTTCCGTTTCCGGACGGGGGATCAGCACAGAGGGATTCACTTGGAAGGAACGGCCGAAAAATTCCTGCTCCCCGAGCAAGTACTGAACCGGAGTCCCCTCCCTCCTTTGCTTTAACCAAGCGGCAAAGCGTTGTGCCGCCTCTAAGGGAAGAGGATCATGAAACCGGGTGAACAATCGGGTTCGATCCCAGCCCAAGACAGTCCGGAGCAACAGTTCCGAAATAAAGCGAGGGCTCTCCACCTGGTGCTCTTCCAGGTATCGGATTCCCAGATGATAAGCTTGGGCTACGGTCTCCATCTGATTCGATTCCGGATTCAAGGGCATTCCCTCCTCAATACAAAAAACAGGCGGCAGCGCCGCCCGGTTTTATTCTACCTTTTTCAACAGATTCGCCTGTTCCTCCAGCACCAGAGCATCGATGATTTCATCCAAATCTCCGTCCATAACCAGATCCAGTTTGTGAAGAGTGAGGCCGATCCGATGATCCGTCACCCGGCTCTGTGGGAAATTATAGGTCCGGATTCGTTCACTGCGGTCCCCTGTACCCACCTGAACTTTGCGAGCATCAGCCATTTTAGCCTCTTCTTCCTGCTGTTTTTGATCCAACAGGCGAGCCCGCAGCACCCGCATCGCCTTCTCCTTGTTTTTGATCTGGGATTTTTCATCCTGGCAGGAGACTACGATGCCAGTGAGCAGATGGGTGATACGAACGGCGGATTGGGTCGTGTTGACACTTTGCCCTCCTGGACCGCTGGAATAGAAGGTGTCGATGCGAAGATCCTTGTCCTGGATTTGCACATCCACTTCCTCTGCTTCAGGAAGAACAGCCACTGTTGCGGTGGAGGTATGGATCCGCCCTCCCGACTCCGTCGTCGGCACCCGTTGAACCCGATGTGCTCCGCTCTCATATTTCAACCGGCTATATGCACCTGCACCCTGGACAGAAAACACTACTTCTTTAAAACCGCCCAAGCCTGTGGTATTCATATTCAAGATCTCCGCTTTCCAACCCATTCGCTCTCCGTATCGGGTATACATGCGATACAGATCCGCTGCAAACAGGGCCGCCTCTTCCCCGCCGGCAGCCCCCCGGATCTCCATAATGACGTTTTTGTCATCATTGGGATCTTTGGGCAGGAGCAACCATCGGAGCTTTTCTTCCAATGCTTGTTTCCGGTCGGAAAGCTCTGCCAGTTCCGTTTTGACCAAATCCAGCATCTCAGGATCCGACTCTTCTTCCAGCATCATGCGGGCCTCTTCATATTGATCGGCAACCTCTTTGTAATCACAGTAGACCAGATATTTCGGTTCCAGATCAGACTGTTCTTTTGAATATTTGCGAAGCAAATCGGCGTTATGGATTACCTCGGGATTACTGAGGAGTTGATTCAACTCTTCGTATCGTTGACGGATCGATTCCAGTCGCTCCAACACACCGCTTCACTCCCGCTGGTTCATTGTGGAGGGAGAATCTCCCGCCTGTCTATGATGATCCAAATAGTTGGAACGTCAGGGCTGTTGATAACCATCAAGTGGATGTTGGGAATGAAACGATCCTTTCCCTCTTCCCATTGTCCTCCCATCGTAAAACATGGCTTGAGGGGACGGGGATGGTGGGACAGCTACGATTTCTTGCCAAGAGCGCAAAGGCTCTTCACCGTCCCCCCATCCCGACCTGATTTCCTACCTAAAATAGGGCTAATCAACATGCCTTGTATAACGTATTTATTATAGGATAAGCGACCTTTTCCGTCAAAAGGAAATCTCAGTCCCAATGGCGGTGAAAAACTGTGATATACTGGATATCGGAAATCAAAGAGAGGACCAGAACCTTAGCACCACTGGATATAACCCCCGCCGAAGATCTTGATTTTCCCTATCTCGTGATACACTTTTGCAAGGGATCGGAGCCGCTACCCCTTCGCCTGACTGAAATCCATCATCGACAATCCTGTGGTTGGCTGAAAACCATAGGCCAGGTCTTTGGACAGCCTGGTGAAATACTTGTCTGCGCAAACGTAAAGGAGTGTATCCATGACGGAAGTTATCGCTGTTGTCATACAATTTATTCCGCTGCTTCTGCTTTTGTTGTTGGCAAACGGGGCGGAAAGTCCCCGTCTGAAAAGAGATGGCGAACGGTCTGGAGCCTCTGTCACACTGATGGTGCTCTCTTATGTATTCCTTGGCGTCTCCTATTTTCTCCTTTTTATTCTCGGAACATTGATGCACCTGATCGGTTCGGCAGCCACCCGGAATGATGTTCCAGTGGATACGCCCGGAGTCGACCCCAAGCTGGTCGACACTCTGTTACAATCTCTCCCCTCGCTGGGAGCCAGCTTCTGGGTACCTTCTCTGCTGGGGCTCCTGCTTTTGATTCCAGCCTTGCGACGGGTGGTTGCCCGTGTGCTTCCGATTCAGTCGGATCATGTGGTTCATACCGCTTCGCTTTCTTTTTCCCTGTCCATCTGGATTTATTTCTTATTCTTTATCTCCCTTGGCCTCGACACGATCCATCAGCTCACCGCAACCCCCGGCGAAGTGGGCAATCCGATGCCGGGATTATGGGCGCAACAAATCACTTTTTTCTTCATCGCTCTGATCGGAGTGGGGTGGCTCACCCGACGTAATCTGAAAGAGAGCCTTCGCCGCCTCGGATTGGTCCTACCCACCCTGCGTCAAGTGCTGATTGGAATCGGTTCAGGTCTGTTGTTGGTGGCAGGTGCCTTACTCTTGGAAAACCTGGCTCATTGGATCGGGTTTACCCCGGATCCCCATGTGGAAAAATTGACAGAAGAAATGTTAGGCCCCCTTTACGGTTCAGTCTGGGGAATCCTAACCTTGGGGTTGTCTGCTGCCTTGGGAGAAGAAGCGATTTTCCGGGGAGCCCTGTTGCCCCGCTTCGGGTTGATCCTGACCACCCTGCTGTTCACGTTACTTCACAGCAATTACGGGCTCAGTCTGTCCACCTTGGTCGTTTTCTTGGTCGGCCTCGTCCTCGGTCTGCTTCGCAACCGGTTCAATACCAGCACCACCATGGTAGTTCATGCCACTTATAATATTTCCCTCGGTATTCTCGCCTCTCTGTACTCTTAATGTAAAAAACCTTCACAGGGGGAGGTGGGGTTTTCATATGGAGCGATTTTGGATCGGTTGAACTTCGACACCGGAATATATTCCAGTCCAGGCTATTGATTAACCAGAAAATGGGCGGCGGAAGGGAGTCGTGTGCTAACAAAGCGACCTTTGTACCATGGGCACTACAATCTCGATGGGCTGAAGCCCTGGAATAAAGGTAGCCATCCTGCCCAGCGGAGAAGTCTTACGAGAGGGCGTTTAGGGGCAACAATCTTCCCTGTGTTGCTTCCGTAAGGCTTTGCCCCTGCCCGATGGTCAGATTGGGAGCGGCCAGTTTTCACTTTCTTGCCGGATGGTAACGGTCGCGTGGGTGAACACGATCTCCTCACCCAAAATATGGCTAATCAACACGCCTGATTCCAGTCGTCTAAGAGCTCATCACAAAGGCTTGAGCCCATCTCTTCACAGCTCAAGCCTTTGTGATTTATTTCCCTCTATTAGGAAGGTATTGCAGAGGATTCCACTTACTCATGCCGACACGGACGCGGATTTCATAACGGGGAAAAACAACGGTTAATTTTCGAAGGACCTTCTCCTCCAACAAGGCGTAATCACTGGGATCCACTTTTCCTTCAGGTGTGATTTTGGCCGCCGCATGCCCACCCACGATCCGAACTTCAGCGTCCTTCACCCCTGCCACAGTCCGGGCCATGGCTCCCATCTGTTTTTCAGCATCTGTCCGAGACGGTTTGATCTTGGACCACTGTCCCACATCGGACAGGTTGGGATTGGCATTCCGGACCCCAAACCGGCCGTCGTCGTGAAGGTATCTGTATGAATCCTTTTGAAACCGGTCCCCCGTTTGGGCCGGAGTTTGATTTCGATCTGGAATCGCCCCTTGATTCCCTCCTTCACTGGCACAGCCGGCAAACAGGAGACACAAAACGATCCACGCACCGGCATACCGATTCATAAAAAAACACCTCCCTGGGGCTAGTGTACCTCTCAGGAAGGTGAAAAACTCTTGGATAAAGATTTCCGTTCCGCCAATTCATGACAGTGTCGACACCGAGCTTCGTATTTCTCCTTGGCTCCCACCTGTACGATCGGCTCGTCCTCATTTGCCGGCTCCTCATCTACCAAGCGTTGGGTCCGGCCTGCCGGGTTGCCGCATTGAACACAGATCGCCTGCAATTTGGTCACATACTCCGCCACTGCCATCAGATCCGGAGTCGGACGGAAAGGGACTCCCCGAAAATCCTGGTCCAGCCCTGCACAAATCACCCGAATGCCCTGATTAGCCAAGGTTTGAGCCACATAGACGATCTCCTCATCAAAAAACTGAACTTCATCGATAGCCACCACATCGATCTCATCGGATACATGGTCCAGAATATGTACAGCTTGGCTCAACACCGTCGCATCCGCATAGACACCATTGTGGGATGTGACAGCTTCAGGACGATAACGAGTATCTACAGCAGATTTAAAAACGGCCACCCTCTGTTTGGCGATCCGTGCCCTACGGATCCGGCGGATCAGCTCTTCGCTCTTTCCGGAGAACATTCCCCCGCAGATGACCTCAATCCATCCGTCCCTGGTCACCGGGTTCATCCCTTCCCCTCCTATGTATCAAAGGAGAAACAGGCAGGCGAGGGCCGCCTGCCTGTTTAAACCCCTGAATCATCTATATCAAGATTTACAGGTTGTATTTCTTCTTAAACCGATCCACACGGCCACCAGCACTCACATGTTTCTGTTTGCCGGTGAAAAAGGGATGGCATGCGGAGCAGATATCCACGCGCAGGTTTTCCTTTGTCGAACCGGTCTCAAAAGTATTCCCACAAGCGCAGGTCACGGTAGTCCGCTTGTACTCAGGATGAATAGCCGCTTTCATGAAACTTCACCTCTTTCCCCGTTGGGGTTTCATCCACCGATTGATCCGATGTAAAACCACTAAAATAGTATATCATGGCTTCTCAACACCTGCAAGAGGAAGGAGGGAGTGGATCCATCTTATCCCAGTAACGGCTGGGAGATTGAAGTCTCGGCAAAATAACAATAAAAGTGCAGTAGTCCGCAGACCGGTTAAGGAAGTATTTCAAGGGGGTTCATGGGTTGGTCATTGCGTCGCACCTCAAAATGGAGATGGACGCCTGTGGAATTTCCAGTAGTCCCCATGCGACCGAGCTCACTTTTACGGGAGACCTTCTGTCCTTGACTGACCGAAATCTGACTCAGATGGGCATAATAAGTGGTCCAGCCCCCACCGTGATCCACTACCACCAAATTCCCGTAATTGCCTCCCCACCCAGCCCGGATCACGGTGCCACTGCTCGCCGGCCGAATCGGTGTCTGGACACCCCGTTCATTCCAGATGTCGATCCCGGTGTGCATTTTTCCATGTCTCATACCAAACCGGCTGGTGATTTGCCCGGTCACCGGCCATCGAATAAAAGAACGCTCCCCTCCAGTCTCTGACGCCGCCAGTTGGACCTCTCCCTTTTCCGCCTCCATTGCAGGGAGAGTGGTTGCGGGAGAGATCTCTTCAGGAAGGGTCAGCACTTGTCCCACATAGGGAGCAGAGGAAAGAATAAGATCCGGGTTGGCCTCTTTCAAGGCCATCACCGTCACGTCGTTTTCCTCAGCGATGGAGGTCAAAGTTTGCCCTTCTTTTACTCGGATCCGCTTGAATTGCACCGGGATCTGGAGTCGTTGCCCCGGCTGTAACAACTGCGGATCTTTGATCCCGTTCATTTCAGCTAAGACCTGGTGATCCACCCCGTAGCGAAGACCGATCCCATAAAGAGTGTCCCCTTTTTCCACTTGGTAGGTGAGTGTTTTTTTATCCGATGAGACCGCCAGGTTTCCCTCTGCAACTGAGGTAAGGGGATTCAGGTAATGATAGAGCGCTTCTTGAGCAAGTCTCTCTTTTGGCCAATCTGGGGTATGGGGGTGGATCCCCTCCTCCGTTACGGCGCGAACAGAATTTCCATCACTGCTTGAGAACAAAGAAGCTGTGCACAATGAAAGGGAGGAGGCCACAAGTGTGGTTTTTTTGGTCATCACACCACCTCAAAGGATGTTTTGAAAAGATGCCCATCCATCTCTCCCATCTATCCTATGTCGGAAAAGAAAGGGTTATGAAGCGGTGGAAGACCGGGGGCGAGATTCCAATTTGGCGAGGAATTCCTCATTGGTCTCCGTTTCAGCCAGCTTGCGCAGAAAAGAATCGGTGAATTCCAGCCCGTCGGACATGGTTTTGCGCAGGTTCCACAGTTTCTCCTGTTCCGTTTTGGAGAGGAGGAGTTCCTCTCTGCGGGTACCGGAGCGGCGAAGATCGATCGCAGGGAAAATCCGTCGTTCGGACAGGCGGCGATCCAGATGAAGTTCCAGATTACCTGTCCCTTTAAATTCTTCATAGATCACATCATCCATCCGAGAACCTGTATCGACCAAGGCTGTGGCCAAAATGGTCAAACTACCGCCCTCTTCCACATTTCGTGCGGAACCGAAAAATCGTTTGGGCCGGTGAAAGGCGGCGGGGTCAATCCCTCCGGACAACGTACGGCCGCTAGGGGGAATCACCAGGTTGTAGGCCCGAGCCAAGCGCGTAATGCTGTCCAGTAAAATCACCACGTCCTGTTTGTGTTCAACCAATCGCTTGGCCCGCTCCAGGACCAGCTCGGACACCTTGATATGATTCTCGGGCATCTCGTCAAATGTGGAGCTAACCACTTCTCCATCGACAGACCGTTGCATATCCGTCACTTCTTCCGGCCGCTCGTCAATCAGGAGAACAAACAGAGAAATCCCCGGGTGATTGGCTGTGATGCTGTTGGCGATCTCCTTGAGCAACATCGTCTTTCCCGCCTTGGGTTGGGCAACGATCAGCCCGCGTTGTCCCAGACCTACAGGCGCGACCAAGTCCATGATTCGGGTGGATAACTGATTCGGATTCGACTCCAGATGGAGCCTTTGTTCGGGGTAGAGGGGGGTCAAAGCGGGGAAATGAAGGCGCTCTGCGGCTTGTTCCGGATCTTGGCCATTGACGGCTTCTACTTGCAACAGGCCAAAATACCGCTCATTCTCTTTCGGCGCCCTCACTTTGCCCGATACCAGATCTCCGGTGCGGAGATCGAAACGACGGATTTGTGAAGCGGAGATGTAGATATCTTCCGAAGAAGGGAGATAGTTGATAGGGCGGAGGAACCCATATCCCTCTGGCATCATCTCCAGCACGCCTTCCATAAACATCAGACCCGCTTTTTCCGCCTTGGCTTTTAGAATTGCAAAAATCAGTTCTTTCTTTTTCATCTGACTGTAATGGGAGATATGATACTCCTTAGCCAGTTGATACAGTTCCGGCAAGCGCCGGTTCTCCAGATTGTTTAAGGAAAGATCCATCAATAGCCATCACCGCACTTTTTTCAGAATGTCCTTTCCAGCTTGACCCATTCCTCCGGTGGATATTCCGGTGGTCTAAGAGCCCAGCAGGTATCCTTATAGGTCGATTGTAGTTGAGGTAGTTGGTGGGAAAATCGAGTTTCACATGACGAAAGGCGTGTGGGACCGTCTATGAGCCGCCATCTGAACCCCCACTTTCTCTCCACTAACCTTATCACCATACTCCTGGAAGGTTGCAAGGTAATATCGATACTTATAAAGTGTGTATGATCATCCCTCGCCGGGGATCAGGGCTGTGTGACCCCAAATACACATAGTGAGAGCGGGAACGAAGTGATCTTGGCGAGACTTGTTGCAAAGGATCTCCACCGGTCACACCCTATCTCCTGCTCTCCACATCGGTTCTGAATAACTCGACCGCTTAATCCAATACCAGATTCGGCTTTTTTTCCAACCTGTGCTTGCCGTCCACGAATCGAACCGTTCCGGTTTTAGCCCGCATCACCAAGGAATGGGTGGTAGCGTTGGTACCGTTGTAGCGAACGCCCTTCAGCAATTCACCGTCGGTGACTCCGGTGGCAGCGAAGATCGCATCATCTCCCCCGACCAAATCCTGCATAAACAGGGTTTGACCCGGGTCTTGAATTCCCATCTGTAGACACCGTTGAAACTGTTCGTCATCCTCAGGTAACAGACGCCCCTGGATCTCGCCACCCAAGCATTTCAAGGCGACCGCCGACAAGACTCCTTCCGGAGCTCCACCGCATCCCAAGAGCAGGTCCACACCGGTATCAGGAAAAGCGGTATGGATCGCTGCCGCCACATCCCCGTCTGGAATCAGTTTGATTCGGGCACCGGTTTTGCGGACATCTTCTATGATTTTAGTGTGACGAGGACGGTCGAGCAACGCCACGACCAGATCGTTCACATCCTTGCCGAGCGCCCGCGCGACGGCACGGAGATTTTCCTCCACCGGAGCGTTGAGATCCACTTGTCCGACGGCCCCCGGTCCCACGGCAATTTTGTCCATATACATGTCCGGAGCGTGTAATAGGTTGCCTCGATCCGCCACAGCCACGACGGACAGAGCGTTCCACAGCCCCTTCGCCACGATGTTGGTCCCTTCCAGGGGATCGACAGCCACGTCCACCTCTGGCAGATAACCGAGGCCGAGGCGTTCCCCGATGTACAACATCGGTGCTTCATCCATCTCCCCTTCACCGATGACCACGGTTCCCCGCATCGGAATCGTGTCAAAAACGGTTCGCATGGCTGAGGTGGCAGCTTCGTCCGCCTCATCCTTTTTCCCCAGACCCATCCAACGGCCGGATGCCACGGCAGCTGCTTCCGTGACCCGGACCAACTCCATTGTCAGGCTACGTTCCAACTTCAATCCCCCCCAGCTTTTTCCCTTCATGGAACCTGTGGAATTCCATTATAAAAAACACTCAATGGGATAGCCTAATCACCTCTATATGTTACACTATTTAACCCCACGGAGTGAACCCGGTTCCTCAGCCAAAGAAGAACGGGGGGAAACTCTCATTGTTGCCGACGCTTAAATGACCAGATCGGTCCTAGCAACCCAGGGCTGTGATGAACCCTAAGTGGATGATGGGAACGAAACGGTCTCTTCGCTCTTCCCATTGCCCCATCGTAAAATATGCTAATCAACATGCCCGCTAGCAACCATGGGAAAAAACCTACGGGGGCTTCATTTCGATTACGCAGAAACCAGTGCCGATCTTCTCAAGTTCATCCTTGGTAGCAGCGTACTGGTGATTCAAGTATTAAAGAAAAGACGGAATGGAATGTGAAACCCCATCCCGACCAGCTCAGTCCCCCCAAATATAGATTTACCAGACACACCCTAATTCCCCTTCAAGCCACTTTCATCTTTTTTCAGCAAAACAGGGGAGCTAGTTGGTAAGGCTGCTCCGATCTCTTGCAAAGAACGCCAAGACGAATCAAATCCACCATCCTAGCCCATTTTGACACACCACATTTGCTGAGAAGCACTAGACTCTCCAAATCTCCGCCCCCAGAGAGCTGAGCTTATTTTCAAGGTTTTCGTATCCTCTGTCAATGTGATCCACTCCGGTGATCTCTGTCATGCCTGTTGCTACCAGGCCAGCTACTACTAGAGCGGCGCCTCCCCTGAGATCCATCGCCTGTACAGCCGTTCCATGCAAGGGGAAACCTCCCCGGATCCATGCCGTCCGCCCTTCCACTCGTACATCGGCTCCCATGCGATACAGCTCATCCACTTGCTTAAACCGGGAAGCATAGATGTTATCTGTCACCAGACTCGTCCCTTCCGCTTGGGTGAGCAAGGAAGTGAAAGGTTGTTGTAAATCTGTGGGAAATCCGGGATAAGGGAGGGTTTTGATATCTACAGCCTGATACTTTTCCTTGCCGATCACCCGGAGGGACTCATCTGACTCCTTTACGGCGATCCCCATCTCTCGCAATTTTGCCGACAAGGGCTCCAGATGGAGAGGGATCACATTCTCCACGGTCACATCTCCCACAGTGGCCGCTGCAAAGATCATATAGGTCCCTGCCTCGATCCGGTCGGGGATGATGGAGTGACGACACCCTTGCAAAGAGCGCCGACCCTGGATCCGAATCACATCGGTGCCGGCTCCCTGAATTCGGGCCCCCATGGAGGAGAGGAGCGTAGCTACATCGATAATCTCGGGTTCTTTGGCTGCATTCTCGATCACGGTGACCCCCTCCGCCCGAGAAGCCGCCAACATGATATTAATCGTGGCCCCCACGCTCATTACATCGAGATAGACTCTTGCCCCTTTCAGACGAGAAGCGGTCAGGTGGATGGAACCCTCCTTGCAAACCACTTGGGCTCCTAATGCTTCCAAGCCCTTAATATGCTGATCGATGGGACGGGGTCCCAGATTACAGCCTCCGGGAAGTCCCACCACCGCCTCTCCAAACCGGCCCAACATCGCACCCATCAGATAATAGGAGGCCCGCAGTTTTTTCACGCTTGGACCCGCCATCGGCTGGTTTCTCATTTGACGCCCGTCGATGCGGAGACGATCCCCCTCTCGGGTCACTTCCGCTCCCAAACTGCGAATAATTCCCTCAAAGACTTGCACATCCTGAACATCGGGTAAATTTTCTATCACTGTGACCGACTCGGCTAGAATCGTGGCTGGAATCAAAGCCAGTGCACTGTTTTTTGCCCCGCTGACCGGTACATGTCCGTAAAGCGGGCGTCCTCCTTTGATCATCAGCTTTTCCATCTTGACCCTCCCTCTCAATTGACGCCTGACCTGGGCGTACCCCTCCATGAAAAGGGAAATCCGGCGGCGACAGGCCACACCTGCACCGCCGGAACACTGATGATTGAGATCCTCAGCTCCTGCTTATCCTTTGATCGCTTGTTCCCAGTCTCTCTTAAACCGCTCGATCCCTTGATCGGTCAAGGGATGCTGCAACAGTTTCTTCATGACGCCGAAGGGGAGCGTGGCGATATGAGCTCCACTTTCCGCCGCCTGGGTAACATGAATGGGGTGGCGTACACTCGCTGCAATGATCTCTGTCCCAATCTCATGTACATCAAAGATATGAGCGATTTGTCCAATCAATTCCATTCCGTCATGGCTGATATCATCCAGCCTCCCGATAAAAGGACTCACATAGGTGGCCCCGGCCCGTGCCGCCATCAAAGCCTGATTGGCGGAAAAAACCAGAGTAACATTGGTTTGTATTCCCGCTTGAGAGAAGCGGTGGACAGCTTTCAACCCTTCCCCAGTCATCGGCACTTTGATGGTGATCTTTTCAGAAATGGCTGTGAGCGGTTCCGCCTCTTTCCACATACCTTCGGCATCATCACTCATCACTTCTGCACTGATGGAACCGTCGACGCTCTCTACGATTTCCCGAAGGACCTCAGTGAAGTCTCGGCCTGATTTGGCCACCAGACTCGGATTGGTGGTGACTCCAGAAAGAATGCCCCATTGGTTTGCCTCGCGAATCTCATCTACATCGGCAGTATCGATAAAAAATTTCAAAGCGGATCATCTCCTGTAAATATTGAAGAGGGGGGCCGATGGGCTCCCCAGGAATCAAGCCTTGCCGGAACTGCCGAACAGACGCATCTTGCCTTGAACCGTCTCTTGGATCGCTTCCCGACCTGGACCCAGATATTTACGCGGGTCGATCATATCTGGTTGGCTCATCAGCAGGTCACGAATCACCTGAGTGCAGGCGACCTGGCTTTCCGTGTTGACATTGATCTTACCCACACCCCGTCGGATGGACTCTTGAATCGCCGAATCCGGCACTCCGGAACCACCGTGAAGAACGATGGGGGCATCGATGTTTTGAGCCACTTCTTCGATAATGTTAAAGTGGATTTTTGGTTCACCTTTGTACATCCCATGAGCAGTTCCGACGGCAATCGCCATCGCATCCACTTGGGTCTCCTCCCAAAAGCGGATCGCCTCTTTCGGGTTGGCGAGGGCTGCTTTCTCTTCATCCACCTGCACATCGTCCTCCACTCCGCCGATGGTTCCCAGCTCCCCTTCGACGGATACGCCTACCGCATGGGCCGCTTTGACGATCTCCTGGGTCAGGCGGATGTTTTCCTCATAGGGATGATGGGATCCATCAAACATGACAGAAGAAAAACCGGCCTGGATGCATTTCATCGCCACTTCAAAACTGCTCCCGTGATCCAGGTGGAGTGCCACGGGCACTTCCGCCTCTTTGGCAGCGATCTCAGCCATCGCCACCACATATTCAAGCCCCATATAACGCATGGCCCCTTCACTGACACCGAAAATAAAAGGGGACTTCTCTGCCTTAGCCGCAGCGGCGATTCCCTGAACAAACTCCAGGTTATTCATATTAAACTGTCCCACCGCAAATCCTTCTTTTTTAGCGCGGGGGAGAAACTCGGTCATCGGTACCAATGACATATGGAAATCCTCCTCGTCTGGATGGGTTTGTGAAAAATGAACCTCCGAACTCCCGTTATGTACCACCTACCATGACACCGGGAGCCGCTGGCGTCGCCCCAAAAAAGCAAGACAATACCGTTGCCAATCCCGAATCGGGAGGGTGTTCACCGATATTTTAACATAAAACACCTGCCGGTACCTGATCCGACATTAGTGAGGATGACCTCCTCGCAGGTAAAATCGGGGCGCCGCCCGCTCCAGCTGCTGAACACTTTCCGGACTGTGGGATCCATTTCACCTGACGGCGCCAAATTTTCTACAATCCTGAGTCATTTCATGTCAAGCGAGTTGAATAACTATATTTTGGTAAGTAAGTCGTGTTTACCCCCGCGACTATACCCTCCCACAAGGAAGTAGAGGCTGGCGCTACAAGTCTTCTGGGCTAGAGTCGGTCAGGATGGGGTTTCGCATTCCGGCATCTTCCGATCCAAAATCGCTTCATGTGAAACCCCATCCTCCCTGTACCAATTTCTTTTTCCACCCTGTTTCTAGACGACCTCCCTTCAGATTCTCCGCAGGGTAGATGGCTACTTAATCTAGAGCTTTAGTCCCTTTGGATGGTAGTGCCCATGGTACAAAGGTCGCTTTGCACCCACAGGGCACAAGTCTCGCCAGGGTCGCTTCCGCTCCCAGGTCTCGCTTTGGCAGCACACGACTCCCTTCCGCTGCCCATTTTCTGGTTAATCAACAGACCTATTCCGGTGACTATTTTTTCAGTCTCTCCTCCTCTTTTACCCGATTTTTCATCAAAATATGACCCTTCTACTTCCCCTTCAGACCTAGCAAGCGCCGAGCTTCCTCGGGTGTGGCCACATCGCGCTCCAATTCCGTGGCGAGCCGCTTCACTCGGGCCACCAGTTGGGCATTGGTGTCCCACTCGCCTTTCCGGTAATAAATGTTATCTTCCAAACCGACCCGGACATGTCCCCCCTGGGTAATTCCCAGAGTAGCCATTGGAAGCTGATGTTTGCCGATGGCTGCCACGGTCCAGGTAGCACCTGCAGGCAACTGGTGGATCAAGAGCAGGAGATAGCGGGCCGTTGCTGGCATGCCGCCGGGGACGCCCATGACAAAGTCAAAGTGGAGATGGCCGGTGACCCAGCCCTCCTGAACCAAACGCAGAGCGGTTCCAAGCATTCCTGTATCGAAAACTTCAAACTCCGGCCGCACCCCGGATCGTTCCATGGTTTCCGCAAAGCGACGGATCTCTGCGAGGGGATTCATAAACACTTCTTCCCCGAAATTGACTGTCCCTGTGGTCAGGGTTGCCATCTCCGGCCTCAGGGAGACCGGTTGTAGCCTCTCTTCTGCCGTCATCCCCACAGCTCCCCCAGTGGATACCTGGATGATGATGGGACAACGCTTGCGGATCTCCCGGATCGTCGCCTCATACAGATCCCGCCTCTGACTGGGCCTGCCCGCTTCATCCCGGACATGGATGTGGGCGATGGCCGCTCCTGCCTCCCATGATTGAGCCGCTGCCTCTCTGATCTCTTCCGGGGTAACCGGAAGGTAAGGGGTGTCTTGCCGGGTCACTTCCGCCCCAACCAAGGCAGCCGTAATGATCAATTTTTCCATGGCCTGCCCCTCCTGGACCTATCTTGTTTTTTCAGACGTGCAAACGTTGCTTATCTAAGGGAACCACACAGGTTCCCGTTGCTTGAGCCACCAGCTGCGGTTCCTCCAGCACACGGGCAGCGGAGGGGTGGGCAAGGTCGATATGGGCTTCAATCACTTTGTATCGGCGAAGCTCATTTTCCGGGAGGTCTTTCCCTTTCCCGCGATTTTGCCGGTGGCCTCGATATATCCCCTGCGTACACTGGCGCTGTGAACTCCACGGAATCATAAGCCACAAACAAACCCTCATCCCCATCCAGACGGATCAGGAGTTCCGTCGCCACATCGCCGAACAAGGACATCATTCTGGCGCCGTCCACCAGATCTCCTCCGTAATGAGCATCGGACTGACTCATGCACAAACGGATCTTCACTGCTTCCGACATTCGTTCTCCCTTTCTATTTTGTAGGTTCATTCGGTTTGTGTTAGATGGCGAATCACTTCCGTCCGCAATTCCATCACATCAAAAGGTTTCGTAAAGTGGGCTCGTGCCCCCAGTTTGGTTGCCTCCTCCACCATATCCAATTCTCCATAGGCGGTCATCATGATCACGATCGCCTCTATTTTTTCTTTTTTCAGTTGTCGGAGCAGTTCAAGGCCGTCCATTCCCGGCATTTTCATGTCTAACAAAATCAAATCGGGGTCTTCCTTGCGGATGATCTCCAGCGCCAATTTCCCATTAGCCGCCTGAAAAATGTTTATCCCCTCTCGGGAGAATACCTCCGTCAATAGAATGCGGATACCGTATTGATCATCGACAACCAAAACTTTTTTATCCGAAAGCATACTTGTCCCCCCTCGTGAGAACCTCATTTTGGCATGTATGGAAAGCACGATCCCTACTCAACCCAGTGGACTTTTTCAATTTTATGTATACTGGTTACCCATTTCCCGGAGCTGACGGGTGCCGGCGAGGAGAAATGTGGATTCTTTTTTATATTCACAACCGGATGTCTCTTTTCCTTCTATTCTTAGCAGCGATCCGGAAAGGATAAGCCCCGTTCATCCTTTCCCAACAAAAAAACGCGCCTTTTGGCGCGTAAAAAAGTGATGGTTCAGCCCAGTCAGGCGTGGACTTTTTGTCTCGCTTTTAAGGATGCCGCTACAAATTCCCGGAACAGAGGTTGGGGGCGGTCCGGACGGGAGGTGAATTCAGGATGGAACTGACAGCTGACAAACCAGGGATGATCCTGCAGTTCCACGATCTCTACCAGACGTCCGTCCGGTGAGATCCCGGAGAATACATAGCCCGCTTCCAGCAACTGCTCCCGGTATTCATTGTTAAATTCATAGCGGTGCCGATGTCGCTCATAGACCAATCCATTCCCGTAAGCCGCTTGGGCTCGAGTACCAGGTTGCAGTTTGCAGGGATATAGACCCAGTCGCATCGTTCCCCCCAAATCCTCGATCTCCTTTTGTTCCGGGAGCAAATCGATCAGAGGATAGGGCGTTTCTGGATCGATCTCGGAGCTGTTGGCCCCCTCTAATCCCAACACATGGCGAGCTCCTTCGATACAGACCACCTGCATGCCTAAGCAGATACCGAACATGGGGATTTGTTGTTCTCGAGCATAACGGACGGCTGCAATCTTCCCCTCAATCCCCCGATCGCCGAAACCGCCTGGCACCAGAATGCCATCCGCATCCTTCAATAGCTCGTGGACATTGTCAGAGGTGACCTCTTCGGAGTTGACCCAAAGAATCTCCACTTCGCTATCATTGGCAAACCCGGCGTGATTCAAAGCTTCAACCACACTCATATAAGCATCCCGCAAAGCCACATACTTGCCTACCACGGCGATTTTCAAGTGATGGCTCAGATTTTCCACCCGATTGACGAGAGCGATCCAGTCAGTCATATCCGCTTCCTGGCAATCCAGCCCCAGATGACGAACCACGATCTGATCCAACCCCTCGGCTTGTACCATCAGAGGGACTTTATACAAAGTATCCGCATCCAGCATCTCAATCACAGCTTCGCGGTCAATGTCACAAAAGAGTGCGAGCTTCTGCTTCATCTCCTCAGAGAGGGGACGTTCAGCCCGGCAAACGATCACATGGGGTTGGATTCCAATACTTCTCAGCTCTTTTACACTGTGTTGCGTCGGTTTGGTCTTCAGTTCGCCGGTGGCGGAAAGCTCGGGAATCAATGTGCAATGGATATACATGACATGCTCCCGGCCGACCTCACTTTTGATCTGGCGAATCGCCTCCAAAAAAGGAAGGCTCTCAATATCTCCCACGGTCCCGCCGATCTCTGTGATGACCACATCAGGATGGGTTTCCCGGGCCGCCCGGAATACCCGGTCCTTAATCTCATTGGTGATATGAGGGATCACCTGCACCGTCCCCCCGAGATAATCCCCGCGCCTTTCTTTATTAATCACGGCAGAGTAGATTTTTCCGGTGGTCACATTGCTATTTTTGGACAGATTGATGTCGATGAATCGTTCATAGTGGCCCAAATCGAGGTCCGTTTCCGCTCCATCGTCGGTGACGAAGACCTCTCCGTGTTGATACGGGCTCATGGTTCCCGGGTCCACGTTGATGTATGGATCAAACTTTTGAATCGTTACAGTCAATCCACGGTTTTTTAACAACCGTCCCAGTGAGGCAGCGGTAATTCCTTTTCCCAGGGATGATACCACACCGCCGGTTACAAAAATAAATTTCGTCATCGATCCGCCCTCCTCCGGTTATCGTTCCCAGTATAACTTCCAGACATTAAAAAAAGCGCCTCCCTATAATTAGGGGGCACCTTACGCGCAAAAGACTACAGTGGCAACGGCTGCCACGACTCATTAGTAAAAAACAAAATTTAGCCCATTAGCTACTTTACTGCCGGGATCCTACTTTGTCAAGATGCCTCTGTTTTCACTTACGAGGTCTTCTCGTCATCTTCATCAAAGTCCCCGTCCAAATCCTCTTCCCCCTCGGAGTCCTCCTCTTCAAACAGATCCTCTTCCACTTCGTCGACATCCTCTTTCACATTCTGGGCGACGGCGGAGTCAGTAGTTTGATCCAAGGGATACCAGCGTTTCAATCCCCACAAGCTTTTCCCAACACAGATAAACCGGCCGTCAATATTGATTTCCGTATACAGCTGGGCGATCAGCCGCTGGGACTCCTCTTCCGAAAACCCCTTCATCCGGCCAATCTCCTTCATGATTTCCCGATATAACAACGGTTCACCCTTTTCATTCAATATATGATAAGCGATGTCGACCATGGCGGTCTCCCGGATACCTTCTTCATTCAACTCTGCCAAGTTCATCCCCCACACACTTCCTTCCTGTGAAAAGTCTGAGGATCCACTAATTCCTATTTACCGTATGTCTATTTTAACCAAAACCTTAACGAAGTCAACTGATGGAACTGTACTCCCTCCGTAGGATGTAAAAAAGCCAGCCCGCCGGCTGGCAGTTATCATATCACATATTGCGACGGTATTCACCGCCGACTGCAAATAGGGCATCTGTGATCTGCCCCAGACTGGCATAACGAACGGTATGCATCAGTTCCGCAAACAGATTGCCATTCTCTTGAGCCGTCTGTCTCAGCCGGTGGAGAGCCGTCTCCGCCGCTTCCCGATGAGTATTTTGAAATTTGCGCAGGTTTTGGATCTGAGCCTGTTTTTCTTCAGGAGCGGCCCGGGTCAGCTCCACTTCCGGTTCGCTCTCTCCCCCTTCTTTGAGAAAGGTGTTCACCCCGATGATTGGCAGTTCCCCGGAGTGTTTCTTAGTCTCGTAATAGAGGGATTCCTCCTGGATCTTCCCCCGTTGATACTGAGTTTCCATCGCCCCTAGAACGCCTCCCCGATCGCTAATGCGGTCAAATTCTGCCAATACCGCCTCCTCCACCAAGTCTGTCAACTCTTCGATGATGAAGGAACCTTGCAGGGGGTTTTCATTCTTGGCGAGACCCAACTCCTTGGTGATGATCATCTGAATCGCCATCGCCCGTCGCACCGATTCCTCCGTCGGTGTCGTGATGGCTTCGTCATAAGCGTTGGTGTGGAGGGAATTGCACTGGTCATAGATCGCCATCAACGCTTGCAGTGTGGTCCGGATATCGTTGAAATCGATTTCTTGAGCGTGCAGACTGCGACCCGAGGTTTGAATGTGATATTTTAACTTTTGGCTCCGTTCACTAGCTCCATAAAGCTTTTTCATCACCACCGCCCAAATGCGACGGGCCACCCGGCCGATCACAGAGTACTCCGCATCCAGTCCGTTGCTGAAAAAGAAAGAGAGGTTGGGAGCAAACCGATCGATGTCCATGCCCCGGGAGAGATAATACTCTACATAGGTGAAGGCATTGGCCAGTGTGAAAGCCAGCTGGGAGATCGGATTAGCCCCTGCCTCGGCGATATGGTAACCGCTGATGCTGACCGAATAGTAGTTGCGCACCTGGTGGGCAATAAAATATTCCTGGATGTCCCCCATCATCTTCAGCGCAAACTCAGTGGAGAAGATACAGGTGTTTTGTCCCTGGTCTTCTTTCAAAATATCCGCCTGTACCGTCCCTCGAACCGAGGATAGGGCTTGGGCCTGAATCGCTGCCTGTTCTTCCGGTTGGGGTTCTCTCCCCTTCTCTTCCCGTAACTTGTCAATCTGCTGATCGATAGCCGTATTGAGAAACATGGCGAGCAAGATCGGAGCCGGGCCGTTGATCGTCATAGAGACACTAGTGTTAGGAGCACATAAGTCAAAACCGGCATACAGCTTTTTCATATCCTCCAAAGTGCAGACACTCACCCCGCTCTCGCCAATCTTACCATAGATATCCGGCCGTTCATCAGGGTCCCGTCCATAGAGCGTCACCGAATCAAAGGCAGTGGACAGCCGCTTGGCTGGTTCCCCTTCAGAAAGGTAATGGAAACGGCGATTGGTCCGTTCCGGGGTCCCTTCACCGGCAAACATCCGCTTGGGATCTTCATCCGCCCGTTTGAAGGGAAACACTCCTGCGGTGAAGGGGAATCGGCCTGGTACGTTCTCCATCATCCCCCACCGCACCAGCTCCCCCCGGTCCTCATACTTGGGTAGGGATACTTTGGGAATCGGGGTTCCAGACAGGGTTTCCGTGAACAGGGGGGTACGGATCTCCCGATCCCGGATGGTCACGATATATTCATCCTGCCGATAGGATTCCTTCAGTTTAGGCCATTCTGCGAGGAATTGTTTCGTGTCAGGATCTATGCGGGCTTCCACTTCTCTCTGAACCCGGTGCAATTTCTCCACAACGGCTTCATCCGCCTCTTGGTACTCTGTCAGAGTTTCCAAGGTTCCTTCCAACTGATGGACCCTCCGCGCCAACTGACTCTGCTCTTCTACGTGCTGCCGGTATTTTCGCACGGTATTGGAGATATCCCTCAGGTAATGACTTCGCTCTGGTGGGATGATGTGACCCTCTCCCTGCTGGTCTACGTCCGTCTCCCCCCTGGACTCCCAATCTAACGACAGCTTCTCCCGCAACCGATCCATCAGTTCCTGGTAAAACCGGTTGACGCCAGGATCGTTAAACCGGCTCGCCATGGTTCCATAGACGGGGATCTCCTCATCTGGAGCATCAAAGAGTTCATGGTTGCGCCGATACTGTTTTTTTACGTCCCGCAGAGCGTCTTTGGAGCCTTTGCGATCAAATTTGTTGATCACGACCAGATCCGCATAATCCAACATCTCGATCTTCTCCAACTGAGAAGGCGCCCCGAATTCGGAGGTCATCACATAGACAGACAGGTCACTAACCTCGATCACATCGGCATCTCCCTGACCGATCCCGCTGGTCTCCAGGATAATAAGGCCAAAACCAGATCCCTTCAAAACAGCTAGCGCTTCTTGTGTCGCCCCGGAGAGTTCCGATCGATTTTTCCGGGTGGCCAGACTCCGCATGTATACCCGAGGATGGTGCACGGAATTCATGCGGATCCGGTCTCCCAACAGTCCTCCGCCGGTTTTCTGCTTGGAGGGGTCGATGGAGAGGACGGCTACCTTTTGCTCAGGAAAGTCCGCCAGAAACCGCCGCACCAGCTCATCGGTTAAAGAACTCTTACCTGCGCCCCCGGTACCGGTAAGCCCGATCACGGGCACCTGCGGTTCCAGAACCTCTCCTTTTTCTGGAGTGGATGTTTGCTGCACTGAGGTATTTCCAGCGGATTGCTCCACAGCCTGCTCCGCTAGAGTGATCAGGCGTGCAACCGCCCGATCATCCCCCTGTCTCGCCGCCTCCTGCTCCCAGGATGCTTCTTCCACTGTGGGAAAATCACAGACTTCCAACATATGGTTGATAATCCCCTGCAATCCCATGTTTCGCCCGTCTTCCGGAGAAAACACTTTCACTACGCCGTAGTCTTCCAATTCCCGGATTTCCCGGGGGACGATCACTCCGCCTCCTCCAGCGAACACTCGGATGTGACCGGCTCCTTTTTCCTGGAGTCGATCGATCATATATTTGAAAAATTCCATGTGCCCTCCCTGATAGGAGGAGACAGCAATCCCCTGAACATCTTCCTGGATGGCAGCATCGACGATCAGGTCGACAGACCGGTCGTGCCCCAGATGAATCACCTCTACACCGCTCGCCTGCAATAGCCGGCGGTACAAATTGATCGCAGCATCGTGGCCATCGAAGAGACTGGCCGCCGTCACAAACCGGATGGGATTTCGTGGTTGATACACCTTTGTCGACATGTCACTTCCCCCCCGTATTTGGGTTGATACATTGGTTAAGCAACAGGGCCGTCTGGTGGCGGGTGTACTCTTCCAAGGTGTAAAGCTTCTTTAAGGACCACCTGCGAAATGTCCACATTTCGCCCAAAACCATGATGTTGTGGGCCATTAGCTTCACCACCGAGGAATCCAAAGTCAAGGTTTTGTCCCGGATGCCCTTTTGCAAAACCTCTTCAAACAAGGATGTGATCTCTTCCTCTTTTTTTAAGACGTAGGACATGGCCTCTCCCGGCAATGATTTGGTCTCCTGGTAAATGAGAAGGACATCATCGCTCATTTCGTCCATCACGCGAAAATGTTGGGCGATGGCCTCCATGAGCCCTTCCCGGCCGGTTCCCGCTTCCGCAAGGGCGGATTTCAGCCGGGATTCCAATTCGGTATGGATATAGTCACATACCAGGTATAGAACATCCTCTTTACTCTGAATATATTCATACATCGTGCCAATCGAGAGCCCGCACTCCCGGGCGATTTCGCGGGTAGTGGTTTTGTGAAACCCTTTTCTGACGAAAAGATCACAGGCCCCCCGGATCATCTGTTGCCGACGTTTTTCCACCAGTTGACGGTTTTTGACTACAGAAGGAATCCTCTTCGGGTCCCGGCTCATATTTCGCCTCCTTCCGACCACCCCGAGCAAGCGGCAGTCCAGCTATTTTCCAACCTTCTGGCGGAGATGTGCATCGGCTTCCCATCTTCCTGGAAAGCAGGTCATTCTTTCAGCAAATGATTGGCGATGACCACCCGTTGAATTTCATTGGTCCCTTCGTAGATCTGAGTGATTTTGGCATCTCTCATGAAGCGCTCCACCGGATATTCTCGGGTATAACCGTAACCACCGAAGACCTGAACTGCTTCCGTGGTCACCTGCATCGCCGCATCACCGGCATACAATTTGGCCATGGCTGAAGCTTTTCCATAGGGAAGCCCCTGACTTTCCAACCAAGCCGCCTGATAAGTCAGAAGCCGGGCCGCTTCGATCTGGGTGGCCATATCCGCCAGCTTGAACTGAATCCCTTGCAATTTTCCGATGGGCTTGCCAAACTGTTTGCGTTCCTTGGCATAAGCGGTGGCGGCATCCAACGCTCCCTGGGCGATTCCCACAGCTTGCGCGGCAATGCCGTTACGACCCCCGTCCAGAGTCATCATGGCGATCTTAAAGCCCTGCCCTTCTTCTCCGAGGCGATTCTCCACCGGAATGCGGCAGTCTTCAAAGATGATCTCTGTGGTGGGAGAGGAACGGATCCCCAGTTTCTGCTCCTTCTTGCCGATGGAAAAGCCAGGAGCCCCCTTTTCCACGATAAAGGCGGTAACCCCATGATGTTTCTTCTCCGGTTCGGTTACGGCAAAGACTATATAGATCTCCGCTTCTCCGCCGTTGGTGATAAAGATCTTATTGCCGTTGAGAATATAAGCATCCCCGTCCCGCACCGCTGTCGTCCGCATCCCCGCCGCATCCGATCCCGAACCCGGTTCAGTGAGGCCGTATGCGCCCAACTGAGTTCCTTCCGCCAGTGGGCGCAGAAAACGCTCTTTCTGTTCGGGGTTGCCAAATTTGTAAATCGGCCAGCTGGCCAGAGACAGATGGGCTGACAAGGTCACCCCGGTGGAGGCACACACTCGGGATAGTTCCTCCACAGCGATCACATAACTGAGAAAATCGGAATCCACGCCCCCCACTTCTTCCGGCCACGGAATCCCCGTCATTCCCAACTGGCCCATCTGATCGAAGATCGAACGATCAAAGCGTTCCTGCTCATCCCGTTCCGATGCGGTAGGAGCCACTTCTTTCTCTGCAAATTCCCGGACCATCTTCCGCATCATTTCATGTTCCTCATTCAAGCGGAACTGCATAAAGGTCATCCTCCCTTTTTCTCTGTGAATGATTTTTGGATGAAATGGATGATAGCGGTCTACAGAATGGAAATTTTGAAAACAGCACAGTCGTAGGAGAGTGGGGTTTTCCGCAAAAGTTCTCGGAAAATCCCCTCCGATCCTTATTCATCGCAATAAAAAAGTATCAGTCCTTCAGCAACTCCCCGCCAACCACGAGCCGCTGAATTTCATTGGTTCCTTCATAGATCTGAGTAATCTTGGCATCCCGGAACAATCGTTCCACGGGATACTCCCGACTGTAGCCATACCCACCGAATATCTGAACCGCTTCGATGGCCGCCTTCATCGCAGTATCCGAGGCAAATCGCTTGGCCATGGAAGACTCTTTTCGACAGGGACGGCCTTCCTGATACAGAGTAGCCGCCTGGTGAATCAGGAGGCGGGAGGCCTCCACTTCGGTGGCGATCTCCGCCAGCTTAAACTGGATCCCCTGCAACTTCCCGATCGGTTTTCCGAACTGATGGCGCTCCTTCGCATAAGCGGTCGCCGCTTCCAGAGCCGATGTTGCAATCCCCAAAGCTTGTGCACCGATGCCAATCCGGCCACCTGACAGATTGGACAGAGCGATCTCATAGCCCTGCCCCTCACGACCCAGGCGGTTTTCTACCGGAACTTCCGCCGACTCCAAGATCAGTTCACAGGTGTTGGAACCACCCAACCCCATCTTTTTCTCTTTTTTGCCGACCCTCAATCCAGGAGTCCCCTTTTCCAGAATAAAGGCGGAGATTCCTTTGGAGCCTTGATCCCGATCAGTGACGGCAAAGGTGACATAGGTATTGGCAGCCCCGGCGTTGGTAATGAAAGTCTTGCTCCCATCCAGGATGTACCGGTCTCCTTTTCTCACCGCCCGGGTCCGAATGGCGGAGGCATCAGAGCCTGCATGGGGCTCCGTCAAAGCGAAGGCACCCAGATACTCCCCTCGAGTCAGCCGGGGTACATACTTTTGCTTCTGCTCCTCTGTTCCATAACGAAGGATGGGGAAGGTCCCTACAGAGGTGTGAACCGCCAGGATCACCCCTACAGCCGCACTCACTTTAGAGATTTCTTCCAGAGCGAGAACGTAGCTGACAAAGTCAGCCCCTGCCCCTCCCCATTTTTCCGGAACCGGGATGCCCATCAACCCCAGTTCCCCCATCTTCTGAACCAATTCCCCTGGGAACTGGTCTTGGCCGTCCATCGAAGGAATACAGGGGGGGATCTCAGTACGGGCGAAATCCCGTACCATTTTTCGCATCATTTCCTGTTCCTCCGTAAACCGAAGATCCATGATTCAACCTCCTACAACCTCTGGGGGTTACGATTCATAGGTGTAAAAGCCCCGCCCTGTTTTCCGACCAAGCCAGCCTGCCTTCACATACTTCCGCAACAAGGGACAGGGGCGATACTTGGAGTCCCCGAAACCCTCGTAAAGGGTCTCCATGATATATAGGCAGGTATCCAACCCGATAAAATCCGCCAGGGTGAGAGGACCCATAGGATGATTCATCCCCAGCTTCATCACCTGATCCACCGCTTCCGGCTCGGCCACCCCCTCATAGACGGTGTAAATCGCCTCATTGATCATCGGCATCAGGATGCGGTTGGAGACAAAACCGGGGTAATCGTTGACTTCCACCGGAGTTTTCCCCATCTGCCGAGCCAGTTGTTCCACCTGAGCAAATACTTCATCGGCAGTGGCCAAGCCCCGGATCACTTCTACCAGTTTCATCACTGGTACGGGATTCATAAAGTGCATCCCGATCACGCGCTCCGGCCGACGGGTGACTGCGGCGATCTCGGTGATGGGCAGGGAAGAAGTGTTGGTGGCGAGAATTCCTTGAGCAGGAACCATCGAATCCAACTTTCGGAACAGATCAGTTTTTACTTCCATATTCTCAATTGCGGCTTCCACCACGATATCTGCATCGGTTGCCGCCTCTTCCAGGTTGGAAGTGACTCGGATCCGTCCTAAAACCTCCGCCTTCTCCGTTTCACTCATCCTCCCCTTCTCTACGTTCCGGGAAAGATTCTTCTTAATCCCCTTCAGTCCCCTTTGGACAAACTCTTCCTTCAGATCGTGCAGGCAGACTTCCAGTCCGGACTGGGCTGCCGTCTGGGCGATCCCGCTCCCCATCTGCCCCGCACCGATAACGGTGAATTGTCGGATGTTCAAAGCGCATCTCCTTCCTGTGGGTTGTCATGATTCCGCAGGAGGCGAAAGCCCCCTGCAGAAAGAATCATCTCGATAATATTTAATTTTTACTCAGGATATTTTAGGTGGGGAGATCGTGTTCACCCACGCGACCGTTGCCATCCAGCAAGGAGTAATGACTGACCGCTCCGCATCTGACCATCGGGCAGGGGCAAAGCCTTACGGAAGCAACACAAGAAGAATGTAACCCCTAAACGCCCTCTCGTAAGACTTCTCCGCTGGGCAGGATGGCTTCCTTACCATCGAGATTGTAGTGCCTGTGGCGCTACCTTAATTTCAGATTGTAGTGCCTGTGGCACAAAGGTCGCTTTGCCAGCACACGACTCCCTTCCACCGCCGATTTTCTGGTTAACCAACAGCCCTGATCTTAAAGCAAAGATCAGATCGATCAGGGGAAGCTAGGTCACCTCTGGTCTCATCCTAGTGCCCCTTCAGGCAACTTTGATCTTGTTTTTCAGCAAGGCGGGGGCGGGATGGTGGGGCGGCTCCGATCTCTTGCAAAGAGCGCAAAGGCTCTTCGCCTCCCCACCATCCCATCCCATCTGTGATTTTCCACACAATGTTAGCTGAGGAGGCACTAGAAGCATGGGCCGATTTGTATCTCTTGGACGGTCTGGATGGAGGTTTCATATTTCAGCGTCAAAGTTTTGACGAGCCAAAGACGCTCCATATAAAACTCCACCCTCCCTGTGACGACTCTTTTTAGGGAGCCATCCTTCGGCCCCGGCTTCAATCCACCCGGATTAAAACCGCGTCCCCCTGGGCGGCACCACTGCAAATGCCCGCAATTCCCAATCCACCCCCGCGCCGTTGCAGTTCGTAAATCAGGGTGAGAAGAATCCGAGCACCACTAGCTCCCAGGGGATGTCCCAGTGCGATCGCACCTCCGTTCACATTCACCTTCTGTTCGTCCCAACCGAGGATCTTCCCATTGGCCAAGGCGACGGCGGCAAAGGCCTCATTCACTTCAAACCGGTCGATCTGATCCAGAGTGAGATCATGCTTCTTCAGGAGCTTTTGGATGGCATAAGCCGGAGTGATGGGAAAATAGCGGGCTTCCATTCCCACTGCCGCATGCCCGAGGATGCGAGCGACTGGACGGGTCCCCAGTTCTTCCGCCTTGTCGCTGGAAGCGATCACCAAGGCACAAGCCCCATCATTCACTCCGGGAGCATTCCCCGCAGTAACTGTTCCGTCTTTGACGAACACGGGTTTCAGGCCTGCCAGTTTCTCCAGAGTCGTGTCCCGTCGGGGAGCTTCATCGGTATCCACACAGGACTCCCCTTTGCGCCCCCTCACCTGCACCGGTACGATCTCTTCCGCCAGCTTGCCGGAGTCGATGGCCGCGATCGCCCGTTGATGGCTGCGCAGCGCCCATCGGTCCTGCTGTTCCCGGGAGACCTCGTATTCGGCGGCCACATGGCTCCCGTGCACGATCATGTGCACACCATCAAAGGCGCACCAGAGGCCGTCATGAACCATGAGATCCACTACATTTCCGTCTCCCATTCGTTGCCCCCAGCGGTTGCCGGGAAGCAAGTAGGGGGCGTTGGACATGCTTTCCATTCCACCAGCCACGATCAAATCAGCATCTCCCGAACGGATGATCTGGTCAGCCAAGGTGGCACTCCGCATTCCCGAGGCGCAAACTTTATTGATCGTTTCCGTCTCTACTTCCCAGGAGAGTTCCGCTTTTCTTGCTGCTTGGCGGGAAGGGACCTGGCCTTGTCCTCCTTGCAATACCATACCCATGATGACTTCCTCCACCGCTTCATCTGGAACTCCTGAGCGATCCAGAGCCCCCCGGATGGCGATCCCCCCCAAATCCACTGCAGACACCTCCTTCAAGGCACCGCCAAAGCGACCAAAGGGGGTGCGGGCACCTCCAAGCACAACGGTTTCTTTCATGCAGACACCTCCATGAAATTAGATCATCCAACTGAGCGCTCGTTCGGAATGGATCTATAAAAGCGCTTCCAATATCAAGATTACTCTGTTTCTTCCCCCTTCGCAATGCTCTTTTGCATTGGAAAAGAAGGAAAAAAGGGCACCCCGCCTGTAGCAGGATGCCTGAAATCCCAGGATCGCTCGCTTCTCTTCCATAGCCCCAGCTCTCTTACGCAGGATCTGGGGGTTCCGAGTCGTCAGGGATGGGGCCTGAAGCAGCAGAGGAGAAAGCTTCTCCCGGATCTTCCCTGGAAGTCTCGGTATCCCCGTCGTTTTCTGTGGGAGGTTCCTCTGGCTCTCCCTTGTGGATTTCCCCTTCCTCCTCTTCGGGGTCCGTCCCTGCCTCCACGTCCTCCCCTGTCGTGACGGGTTCTCTTTCTTCCTTAGGTTGATCCCCACCTCCGGCACTGGATCCCTGGGTACCACCAACTGTAGACTTCCCTTGATCTGACGGATCCACTTTCCCAGTCCCTTTCTCCACCTGCTGCGGATCCAGCTGATCTGAGGGTCGATCCGGTTGGGTGGGCACATCCCCTGGAAAACCCTGGGGAGTTTGAGGGATGGTTCGTTTCACCACCTTCGCATCCGGGGTGCTGAAGATCCACACCGTGACAGAGCCTTCATCCAGTTCCATCCGGATCAGGATGGGTTCTTTGAGATTATTCAAAAAGCGGAAGTCAGGTTGATCCCAGGACACGGTTGCATCCCGACCGGCAGGGACATAAGTGTCTTGCTTCGCATATGAAAAACGATAGATGATTTCCATCCCCGCCGCGTCCACACTGTTAAACAGAGTGGAGGAGATTTGGGATACCCCGCCGCCCACTCCTTCGCTAAACTCACCAGAGACCCGGGATTCGACAGGCATAAATCCTCGCTCCCGGGAGCGTTCTCCCACCGCTTGATTAAAAGAAAAAACCTCACCAGGATTGAGCACCTTCCGATCTAACAACTTAGCTGACAAACGGATATTATGTACGCGAGCCTGATTCTCTCCATTGAAGTAGGTCGTATAGGAACCGATCGATTTCCGATCCACCTGTCTCAGATCCCTTGAAGTAACCTGCGGCTTTGCTGTTTTCATCGGAACAGGCAGAGGTTTATTCAAGCCCTGCGGAAGCGTGGTCAGCTGCTGGTGGATGGCGGATTTGTCCATGACCCAACCCTTTCTCGCCGGGTGGATCGACTCACCCCAACGTTGCACCCGGGCGTTTTGCGGAGGTTGATCCACCTCTTTTTCAATCTGACTCAGCCAGGCATCTAGCTTCTTCTTGTTTATCGTTTGCGGATCCTTTCCATCGAAACCCAATTCATTCACATCGATCGACCACTGACGGTTTCCCTTTTGCAGGATCAGTCGATCCTTTTCCATCCAGCCTCCAGGAAACCCTGTCCAGGCAAGAAAACCGAGAATCAACAACACCGCCAATCCCAGGAGAAACCCCCTCCTCCTTTGGATCAAACCTTTTTTCAGAGATTCGGGTTCTGGATCGGTGTCTTCCCCATCGGAGTCGACATCGGGTGGGTCAGGTTGCCTGTAGAAGGTTGGGGATCCCCGAACCTCTTCTGCCACCTCTCCCTCTGATCCCCCGAAGTCCTCCACTGGTGGAATAGAAAGCCTTTGCTTGAGAAGAGCCTCATAAGCCTCACGCACTTCCCGGAAATGGGCCTCCGCGTCGGGAGAAGGATTTACATCGGGATGGTATTTTCGGATCAGCCGCCGGTAAGCTTGCTTGATCTCCTGTGAGGTGGACTCCGGATGGACTCCCAGGATGGAATAGTAATCTTTCATATCAAATGCTCCTTTGATCGAAATGCGGGAGCCCCTTTCCTGTCATCAATGGGGGATACCGTAACCGATAGCATTACGCTTAAAATCTATCATATGGTTTTGATTAATTTTTTGCAATTTGAAAAAAGGATTATTTCCCTTAAAAAATTAACCCTGAGGGATCCCCCCAGGGAATTGGCTTGCCTATTTATTTCAAAGCATTGTGATTGCCAGGGCTGTTGATTAACCAGAAAATGGGTAGCGGAAGGGAGTCGTGTGCTACAAAAGCGACCTTTGTGCCACAGGCACTACAATTTGAAGTTAAGGATGCGCCACAGGCACTACAATCCAAAGGTGCTGAAGCTCTAGATGAAGGTTGCGCCACAGGCACAACAATCCAAAGGTGCTGAAGCTCTAGATGAAGGTTGCACCACAGGCACTACAATCTCGATAGCAGGTTGCCATCCTACCCAGCGGAGAATCTGGAGGGAGGGCGTTTAGGGGCAACCTCTTCCCTGTGTTGCTTCCGTAAGGCTTTGCCCCTGCCCGATGGTCAGATTTGGAGCGGCCAGTTTTTCACTTCCTTGCCGGATGGCAACGGTCGCGTGGGTGAACACGATCTCCCCATCCAAAATAGGGCGAATCAACACGCCTGTGTGATTGCATCAATCTTGGCCGGTCGAGATGGGGCTACACTTTGAGGTGCCCAAGCACTTACGACCCCAAGTCACTCGATATGAAACCATGGAATCCCTCTCAACCGATCAGTGGACGCCTTCGGTTACCGGAGCTGGCTGTTCCTCAAAATCCACCGACATCGCCAACACCTCGGCCACATCCATGGTTTTTACGTTCTCCTCCATTTCTTTCGCTTTGGTGCCATCACTCATCATCGTCAGACAATAGGGGCAGGCACTTCCAATCAAGGTGGGATCGACAGCGAGAGCTTGTTCTGTCCGGGCGGTGTTGACCCGAACCCCTGACTGCTCCTCCAGCCACATCATCCCACCCCCAGCACCGCAACACATCCCATTCTCCCGGTTCCGCTCCATTTCCACGAGCTCCACTCCCGGGATCGACTGGAAGATCAAACGGGGGGCATCGTACTCGTCATTGTACCGGCCCAGGTAACAAGAGTCATGATACGTGACCCTCTCCTTCACTTCCTTCACCGGTTGCAGACGCCCTTCTCTGAGTAATTTCGCCAACAGCTGCGTATGGTGATATACTTCCACCCCTTCCAGACCAAAGTCGGGATATTCGTTTTTAAACACATTATAGGCATGGGGATCAGCAGTCACAATTTTTTTCACATTATATTTTTGGAACTGGGCAATGTTATCCATCGCCAGTTGCTGGAACAAAAACTCATTTCCCATCCGACGGGCGGTATCTCCCGAGTTTTTCTCCTTTTTACCCAACATGGCAAATTGGACTCCCGCATGATTGAGCAACTTCACGAGAGAATGAATCACCTTTTGGCTCCGGTTGTCGTAGGAACCCATGGAACCGACAAAGAGCAGATATTCAAACTCTTTCTGTTCCTTCACCGTGGGAGCCGCGATGCCTTCCCCAAGCTCCTCCCGCCATTTCTCCCGATCCTTTTTGCTCAACCCCCAAGGATTTCCCTGGCGCTCAATGTTTTGGAAGGTACGGGTGGCTTCCGCTGGCATCTTCCCTTGGGTCATCACGAGGTGGCGTCGCATGTCGATAATTTTACCTACGTGCTCATTGGAGACGGGACAGGCATCTTCACAATTGCGGCAGGTGGTGCAGGCCCACAACTCTTCTTCTGTGATGACATCCCCGATCAACTCTACGGGATACCCGTAGCCTCCATCCTCTTCCCGAGTCACGGCCACCTCCGTGGCGGCATTAGGTCCGCTGAAGGCATAAGCCGGCATCCAGGGACTCTTGGAGGTGATAGCCGCCCCTTTCTCCGTCAGATGATCCCGCATCTTGACCAAAAGATCCATCGGGGAAAGCATCTTTCCCGTTCCGGTAGCAGGACAGACATTGGTACAACGACCACACTCCACACAGGCATAAAGATCGATCAGGTCCTTTTGGTCAAACTCCTCGATTTTGTTGACGCCATACTCCGTCAAGGATTCGTCTTCAAAATCGATGGGTTTCAACTTGCCTGGCGGCGTCTGGCGCTTGAGAAACCAGTTGATTGGGGCTACCAGCAAGTGAAAGTGTTTCGATTGGGGCACATAGACCAGAAAAGCCAACACATCCAAGGTGTGTATCCACCAAAAAATATAGAACATCACGGCTGCCGCCGACGGTGTCATCCAGGAGAATGCTAAGGCGATCACAGATGAGACCGGTGTCGCCCAGGTCGGCAACGGCTCCGACAAACCCCAGTAATGCTCAAAAGCGGCGGAAAAGAGGATGGAGGTCATCAAAACGGTCAAAAAGATAACCACCAAGCTAGCTTTAAAACCGCGTTTGAGGCGGGGCAACTTCTCGATAAATCGCCGATAGAAGGAATACAGGGTGGCCAAGAGCACGGTGAAGACCGTAATCTCTTGGATCAACGTAAACACCGGATAGGCTGGCAAGGGTAAATGCTTTCCGGGGAACAATCCCTTGATAAATAGATCCAAGGCTCCAAACTGGATAATGATAAAACCGTAAAACAGGATGACGTGCATCATTCCGCTTTTAGGATCTTTCATCAGTTTCTTCTGACCGAAAACATAGACCCAAAGCTGATGCATCCGAAACTTCATATCAGCGGAGAAATCCGCCGGTTTTCCCAGTCGAACATACATGTAGCGGGAATAGACCACTTTGGCAAACAGGTAAAAAGCATACCCAAACACCGCGAGAAACGCGATCAAGTTGAGGATCTCCAACAAGGACATGTCCATCCACTCCTTTGCACGAAAATGGTCACGGGGAGGAATATTCGTACAGTTGACAACGGTTACAAATCTCGAATGACAAGATTGTGATAATAAATGGACGGTAGAAACAATACACTACACTATTGCTCAATATTGCTTGTCGTTCAGGGCTGTTGATGAACCATCAAGTGGATGATGGGAAGGAAACGACCCTTTCACTCTTCCCCTTGCCCCCATCGTAAAATATGGTTTGAGGGGACGGGGACGGATCCGATCTCTTGCCAAGAGCGCATAGCGAGACCCGGGAGCGGAAAGCGACCCTGGCGAGACTTGTGCCCTATGGGTGCAAAGGCTCTTCACCGTCCCACCCTCCCCACCTGATTTCCTTCCTGAAATATGGCTCATCAACACGTCTGCTTGAATGCTCTTTTTTCTTGTGTCCATTGTAGCATAAAATGAGTGGTCATTCATTCATTTTTTCTCTCCGCTTCATTCTTCGTGTCTCATGTTACCCAGTGGCAGGAGATCTGTCGAGACACTCCGTCGCTGTACAATCTCTTGTCTTGCACGATTCAAACCCACAACATTAACTCCATACCAGATATAAAGATAACCCCGCCATTAAAAGGTGGGGTATACTTACGAAAAAGTATCATGAAGTTACTACTACTTCTGTCTCTGTAGTGAATGGTTTAAAAACTCTGTTTTTTATTTGATTAAGATTTCGGTGATTCCAGAGGGTTGGTGCAACATTGACTCGTTGTACTCAACGCAAAGGTTTACCGGTATTGTCAACGCTAGTGCCCCCTCAGAAAACATTGTGTGGAAAATCACAGAAAGGTAAGGATGGTGGGGATTTGATTCGCCTTTGCGCTCTTTGCCTCCCCACCATCCTGCCTCCGCCTTGCTGAAAAACAAGATCAAAGTTGCCTGAAGGGGCATCATATGAAATTCGATCTAATTCCTGTCTCAAAATCTCTTTCTCATCATTGCTTAATTTGAAAACATACTGCCTGTCATAAAATTTCCCCTACTGGGATTTTTTCTGTACATAGCTATTATACAAACTCTACATAATTTATCAATAATTATATTTTATCAGGCGTGTTGATTAGCCATATTTTGGGTGGGGAGATCGTGTTCACCCACGCGACCGTTGCCATCCGGCAAGGAAGTGAAAACTGGCCGCTC
>NZ_JBNPXF010000008.1:0-143014 GCF_050433445.1 Kroppenstedtia sanguinis
TCGCCGGATTGATTGGGGAGGGTAAAAGCTATGGAAGAAATCGAGAGATGGCTGATGTATTCCTTTTGGGGTTCCTATTTGAAGGAAGATTATATGCAGATTGGGTTGGATGTGACGGAAACACTTATGAAACACTGGGGTCAGGTGGAATGGCTAAGGGGAGCTTTATTTAGCTATGATGAGGGTTTGAAAGATGTCGGTTCCTTCGATACCGTTCGAAAAGAAGTTTTAAGTGATCGGGAGCGCTACGAATTATTCGATGTTACGTTCTTTAATCCTAATGTAAGAAGTGAAAGTTGGAAAAGGGAAAGCATCTGATTTGAAAAGCATATCAAACATGAAGAAGCCCTGGCCATCAACAGCAGGGGCTTCCGTTTTAGCATCACAGTGAAATATCGCCGCATTGATTGGGGTGGGAAAGGGTAATGGTAGAGATCGAAAGATGGCTGATGTTTTCCTACTGGGGTTCCTATTTGAAGGAAGATTATATGCAGGTCGGGTTGGATGTGACTGAAATCCTGATGAAACACTGGGGGATGGCACGGCTTTTGGAAGGAGCAGCATTTGACTATGATGAGGGAATGGAAGATATCGATTCCATCGACAAGGTCAGAGATGAGGTTTTGAGTGATCGGGATCGTTATGAATTGTATAATGTTACATTCTTCAATCCCACCGTGACAGAAGAAATTTATGTGAACCGGTTGTATGTTAATGATGGAATGCTGAGAGTCGAAGAATATGACGATCTGAAATATTTTCAAACGGACGATCCCGCTGTGAACGAACGAAGAACCCAATCGCTGTTGGAAGTATTCACGGAAGTAGCCAGTCTTCCTGCGATACAAGAGCTGTGGATGGTGAATCATGATCGAACCGCTTTCATGGGTCATCCTGCCTATCTGTATCGTCCCCGTCCGCTGTATGAACGAGTGGAACATACGCTCTATATGTCAGAGACGAGGGACGAAGTGGCCCGGTTGGTGGAGGAGTTTGAAACCCATGTGCCTACGGAATGGGTGATCGATTATTTGCTGGATCGTCTGGAGGAAGATGCGGTACAGGAGATGGCGGATGGCAAGGTCCGGGTTCGCTTCTATGACCGGGAACTGACTCGAAGCAAGGTAAACACTCGGGAATTTCTGTGCACTTTTGAGGAAGATGTGGATCAGTTTTGTCGGGAAAAAGGGGTTGCATTGTATAAAGGGGAAGGATCTTAGTAGTTGGGGATGAACAGGGATCAGAGTCCTTTCGCCAAACTCTTGTTCCAATTGGCCCAGTTCCAGACCAAATGGATATTATTCACTTGTTGAGAGGTATGGTTGTTGAAATTGAACAGCCGGAGTAGCTCAGTCCCCCAGAGACGATCATACTTGTTCAAAAATCACATGCTACGGAAGACTGTACTAAATAGAATTGTTTTTATGTACACTTTAGTGATTTGTATAGAAAAGCCCATCTCTAAATGAGATGGGTTTAAATTTTTTTTCGTCAATCCTCTTCAAACTCACATTCCCTAAATTTCAATGTCCGGCTATTTTCCTTGACGGTTCGAACCACATCTTCGGGAGCACCGTCGGGGATCTGGGCTTGGATTTCCACTTGGATGGTGACTTCGGCTCTCTTTCCCCCCGAAAACACTGATCAACTCCCATCATCGACATCCCACCATCACCATATCCACCCCTTGCCGAATTACCTGAAACTCCTCCCCTCCCAAATCCGAAATCGTTATCGAATAATCGAAGGGAAAGAAGATTGGATGATCGTTCAGCATGTCAAGTGGCATGTAATCCTGTTCACAAGCATGGAGTAGCACTTTTGCAAGCCAACACTTCAATTCGGGAGTACGAACCTCGTGCTTACGTGAAATGGTGTTAATCCACTTTGTGTTGGTCTCGATGACCCCCCAGGAGCGCAAACTGGTTAACACCGCCTCCGTCGCCACTTCCACGTGCCTGCGGTCCCCGTACAATGCTTTAATCTTGCGTCGAATCTGGTGGCTGGCTATTCCATCTTGCAGCCGAAATCCGCTTCCCATCTCGTTGACCAGATCCCGAAATAGAGGGAATGCCAATGCCGTCATCCCATAATGGAGAACCAACCGTTCTTCCGGCAATATGGACTGGATCATCTCCAGTCCTTTCTGCTGAAGATCCCGATGATCCTCCTCGACGAGACCCCAGATTTTCATCAGGATCGTCACCGAATTTTTCCGGGATTTTGTTCCCTGTATGTCTGCCGCCAAAAAGGAGTCTAGCTTCTCATACATCTCTTTTGGACGGGTTCTTTTCAACTCTTCGGCTGTATAATCCAAATGGCGCAACATGATCTTTTGATCAAAACCCACGGCTTTTTTCACAGTTTTTCCCTCGTTATTCCGATTTGCGAGTCACGTGAACAAAGGGCACGATCACCTCTTCCAAACTAATCCCCCCATGGCTTACAGCCATTTCTTTTTCAGGAATAAAGGCTTCCCCACCTCGAGCCAGCAGAGCAAAACTGCCTTGAGGAAGGCCAAATCCCGGCCATGCATAGGAGGGATGTACTTGTGCCGCACGATCACGCAGTGACTCGTCGCTGTATATTCTAACACGTTCACCACGACTGTGGGCAAGAACCCCTTCGGAAATGCGGCCGATGCCACAGCTCTCCTCATTCCCGTGATCCGACGTGAGAAACAAATCGAAACCCCTCGCCAAAAGATCGTGAATCAAAGCTTTCAAATATCCCCTTTTCAGCCAAAGGTCGATTTCCTCATAGATCCCCTTCTGCCCCTGGATCGCCCCATGCATCAAACGGTCGATGGTATCTACGACCAAACCAGCGATCAGCGTCTGACCTTTCTGTAACGCCTGGATACGAGTCGAATCGTACATTCCCAGACCCAACCCTTTTTCATAACTCACCCTCATCCTGGAAACCTGATGGTTTTCCCAGAAGAGCTTCCAGGCGGATAATTCCTTTCGAGTAGTGGATAACGTTTGGGAGAACAGCAAAGGCGGCTCTCCGGTAAAGATCGCTTGTCTAGATATGGAGGTAATTGTAGGTACCCAAGCGAACACACCTCGCTCTTCCATATGGAACTCCGACTCCAATGCCTCCCGAATCTGATTCCACTGCACAAAACTCATCCCGTCCACTACTAAGAGAGCTACCTTCGATCTTCGTTGATAGTCAAGATAATGGGGAATATGGTGCACCATCACCGGAACGGGAAGATGGGGGAGATTGGGTAACGCCTGATACCCTTGGAACATCCAATCGGCAAAAGCGGTATCCAACTTTTTTTCCAAGGTGGCGATCCTCCGATTGGTCTCATCGTCCAGCTCCGATAACAGCTTTAGCCGAAGATGCTTCAACCTTCCGAATAGCATGGCCCGGTGGGACCATCCCTTATGGTCAGACCGGACATCCTCCCCCTCCAACCTTTCAAGCAGGTGGTTCAGCCCCTGTTTTTCTTCAGCCACCGAATCGATATGGATTCCGACATGAGTCCATTCCGGCAGACGATCCGCAACGATTCCCTTCACCCGTGACAATTTCCCTTCCATAAACAGGTGTTCCACAAAGGGCCAAACCTCCGGATGGCAAAACATCTCCATCTCGAAACCATATTGTTGCTCAGGTGGCAAAGCCTCCTTCCCCTGCTCCTCCTCTACGGACCATTTTTTTAGACAAGCAGACCATTCGCCTTGAATATAGTCAAAAAAGGCACGGGAAGAAGGAACAATCTCCTCCAGAGGGAGACGCTCCAATTCGGGACGAAGACGAAGATTCCTAAGCAAAAACTGTTCAAGAACCTTTGGATACCGAATCCCCTGACTATGTTTGACAAAGAGATGTTTCATCAAATCGACGGGGTTGTCAATGGTATCATAGGGAACCTTCAACACCTTGCGCATGATGAAGTCACAAGTGGCAGAATCAGAAGGAGGCCCTGTGTATTCTTCATCAATCACATGCAACCGATCTAGTTGCCCTGCGTCTAGTTCACTCAAAATGTTGGCAGAAAATCGGGGAAAAAGAGAAGAAAGGCGGAGATCGACACGATCTCCCGCCTTCAGCAAGTCATAAGGCAAATGATCCACGGAGTCCTCTTTCACCCGGAGAAGAATGTGGGAGGAGAGATTCTGCAACCGCTCTCGACAAGAGGATTCATACTGATAGCGAAAAGTGACTGGATCTTCATAGGGGATCAGAGTCAACCCCCGAATCTGAAGTTGGATCAAAATTTCCTCGTCCAACAGTAGATCATCCGGGTCGGAAACCAAATATAAGCGCAGAAGCGGTTCGTCGAAATGTTGGAGAATCCGATCGCGCCAGCTACTCATTTCTCTCTCACCTGTCTTTCCCGTGGTTTCTCTCCTAATAGGCGCGCTTCCGTCTAGATCCCGAGGCGAATCTGGGCGTGGTCGAAGTAGCGAAGTAGCTTTTCCTCCTCCTGCAACACTTTTTCCGGGAGGCGTTCCCCCACCTTCACGATCCGCTCATAATCCTTCTCATCCCAGGCTTTCTCAAATCCGGCGCGGATCGCTTCCGTGCGGAACTGCCTCAGCTTCTTGCGGCTCCCCTCCAACTCCTCCACATAACGGTTAAACTCCCGTAGCAGAGACTTCTCCCGCAGTTTCTCCAAGTCTGCCTGTTTATTGGGATCCGGAACATACCAACGCTCCTTCGCCTTGGCAATCAATTCCGGATCCTCCTTGTCCCGGTTGCGCAGATCACTGTAGTTTTTGCTCAAGTACGTGTGGATCTGGCTGGGCACCGGGCCTTCCCCGAGATAACGGAGGAAATTCTGCTCCAGCAGATCATCCAATTCTGGTAAGATCTCATGTTTGGCGAGGTACTGGATCTCCTTGGTAAAGTAAGGGTGCAGATCCTGCCGGGTCTGGGGCTTCTTCATTAACTGCTGGCGCAGCCATTCGATGGCGCTGTTCTCGTCAGAAACAAACAGGTTCATCTGAACAAAGGCTTTGGCGAGGATGCGCTGTTTATCATACTCGGCCACTTGGTTGTCCAGGAAAACCATCCCGTCCCGCATGGGAAAGCGTTGGGCCACTTCCGCTTGAAACTCCCCTGAGGATAACGGCACCGGATACCCCCGCTGCACATGATAAGCCACCATCCGGTCGAAGAGGACACGGGGAGTGCGCTCCATGTCGATCTGTACCTCTCCTTTTTTGCCGAGGAAGGGGGCCTTCTGGGCCAAGTGTCCCTTAACGAATTCCCAGACCGACCGTTCCGTCCCAGCAGTCTGTTGCAGGGTTTGCGCCATCTCTTCCGTCGGTTTGTAGGCGGAGATGACCAGATCCTGTTTGACAGCGACGGAGGTGGTGACGGCTTTAAAACTGCCCTGCTTTTTATCCAGAGCGGCGACATGAGCGACAATGAAACCCGCTTCCTGTAAGGCGAGCTGAATCGTGTTCCAGACACTGGCTTGGGAATTGGAAAACTCCACGGTCATCCAACGGCCGGGCTTGAGGACCCGGTAGGCTTCACGGAAACAATCGGTCATGAGCTTCCGGTAATCATCCAATGTTTTGCCTTGGCTCTTGTTTTCAATGGCTTCCGGTTTATTGTTGGTAAAGACTTTTAGCCAAGACTCCCACAGGAAATTGAGCTCAGAGTACATGATATTGGCACCAAAAGGTGGATCAATAAAGATATAATCAATTGAGTGAGAGTCGATACCACAGTTGGACAAGCTATTGGTCTCAACCAATGCTTGTCCCTGTGGGAAAAGGTTTGATTCAAGGAGTTTTGTTAACCTATTAATCTTTCCTCGAAGAATGTATTTAAGGGAAACATCTACAATCTGTGAACCAATATATAGTGTTCCACTTAAATATCTATTAACCTGCGAGAAATGAGTTGGAGCATATCGTGAAATCTTTGCCATCCCCAAAACTGCTTGTTGCACGGTATAAAGTAAATAGGAACGGATTGGGTATTTACTATGAAAAACCAAATGATAAGCTTTGGATAAAGTCATTAGGGCCCGTTTACTGTAAAAATGATGCACATGAGTAATACCAGTTCTATCGTTACGCCGTGATTCCTCACCTTCTACCATACGATCTTTCGGATACCAATAAGGTATCTCACTCTCCTCGATCTTCTTGATCAGCTCCAAATCCCAGTCATCCGGCCTTTTCTCAAACCGCTTCTTTCCTACCCGGTAGTTGATCAATACCGGAACTTGCTTCGCCTGGCGAATCGTCTCCCCGATGGCTGCGTCATAGTGGGTGGCCCAGGCACGCTCCACTTTTCGCTTATTCAACTCCGCACCGCAGCCAGGGCAAGGGAACTCCTTCTTCACCTTTCCCTCCTCTTGATCCACCGCTGCTTCCCAAAACACAATCTCCTCCGTACACTCAGGACAGACAAACACATCGCTCCACACTGTATAGTTGATCTGTCCGATCACCGGTTTACCATCCTCGTCCACCTGCGGTACGCCATCGATCATATGGCGGGTCTCATACATCCATCCGCATTCCTGCTCCACTTCATCCAGGATGCGTTCCGCTTCCCTCTTAAAGGCTTCAGCGTCCACTGGGGTGTTGTAGTTGTAGGCGATAAAGGTGGCGGCGGGAGAGAGGTCGTTTAGGATCGCCTTCCGTGCCCCCAGTTTGGAGAAGGGCTTGCCGGTTTCGTCCAGGATGGTGCCGTCCTCCCGGACCTGGTAGCCCAGGCTCTCCATTGCGGACCGGTCCCCGCAGAGTTGAGCGGCAACGCCGGTCATGCCGGTTCCGGCGAAGCCGTCAAAGACCACATCCCCCGGTTCAGTGTAGTGCAAGATATAGCGCATGATCGCTTTGTGGGGGACCTTGGTGTGATAGGAGTGGGCGTTGTAAATGGGGTCGTTTTTTCCCTCCGTGACGTCGGCGGCGAAGGGCTCCCGTTGGTACTCTCCGGCCGCCTCTCCCCCCTTCGCTTTTCGCTCCTCCTCCCATTCCTTCATGATCTCCGGGATGAAGGGATTGGGGCAGGCCGTATAGTAAGGTGGGTCCGACAGGGCGAGAATATCCTCATCCTCGCCCATCGGAAACCCTTCCATCTCTCTCAGTTCCGGCAGTTTTTTGCGTAGCTCTTCCGTGAAATGAGCCCGCCGGGCTTCTTCGCTGTCAAATATCTGTCCCAGACAAGTCACCGGCTGATCGGTCTGCTTCTCTTCACCGACCATCAAGGACAGCTGTTGGGTCTTTTCGCTCATGGTGTGCCTCCTCTTCTTTCAACATAATCCGCACATTTGAACCAGGTTGAGAACCGACCTGTTCCTGCAGCATCCGTTCAAAGCGATTCCGCAGTTCATCGATGGTGAGGGGACTGCCGTCGCCCATCATTGCCTTCACCTGCTCGATAGAGATTTCCACCCGTTTAATTCCTTGGAGAAGTTCTCGGATTGCCTGAATCATCTTCTCCTCGATGGGAAAGATCCATTCCTTCTCCTCAAGCAAGCGAAGGATGGGCTGTTGTTGTGACCCCCGCAACAGTTCGATATTTTTCTTTACTTCGGAGTCGCTCAGATTGGAGACGAGAATCTCCGTCCACTCCTCTAGCAGGATTTGCAGGTGCTCCTCCATCTCATCCAAGTGGATGTCTGAGACCCGAGGTTCCTCCTTGGGACGAAATTGGCAGTGGGGGCAGATCGGCTGGCTTTCCAGCTGATCTTGGGTCAAACTCCAACAGGACTTGAAGGACTTCAATTGCTTGTACCACTGGTCCAGGGCAGAGAAAGGCAACAGATCGATGGCAGACAACTGTTTCAAAGCATCCAGACGTTGATCTTGGAGCAGTGCTTGTTGTTGGTTGTGCTGGGTGGCATTCAGCCGAGATTGATTATGAAGGGTCAGGTAAATGTTCTGATACTCCGCTTTCAACTCCTGGAGCCGCTGCTGTTCAGTGCCACCTGCCTCCCCTTTTTTGAGAGTCTGCAGTAAGTCTTGCAGGGCATTGTCCACTTTTTTCTGCCAAGGATGGTCGGAGAGTAACTGATTCTGAGCGGTAACCAAGTACTGGGCAGAACGAGTCCATTCCTGGGTTTTCTGTTGCAACTGTTGGAGCCGTTTCATGGCTTGCAAATCTTCCCGCCGGGCTTCAATCTCTTCCAGCGAGTATTTGAATTTCCGCAGTTTCGCTGGCGTCTGATACACCTGGATACTTTCCAGGAACTTTTTCAACTCTTCCAGCTGGTTACGGAGCTGCTGAATCTCGGCATCAGAAAGCAGGTTTTCCTCCCAGGTGGGGATTCCGGTCCGGATGTCCTTCAAGGCGATGGCCGCTTCTTGGGTCCATCGAGCCGCCGTGCTCACCATCTGACCGATCCCTTGCTCCAGGGCGTTCGCTTTGAGCAAGGCCCGATTCACATCCAGCATTTCAAACAAAGCTTCCAATTCCCGCAGGGGCAGTTCACCGGATTTACTGATATGGCTGAATTGTATAAACTGCTTGAGAGGCAACCGGATCAGCTCGTCCCACTTCATGGCATCATAGTTAGTACCCTCGATGGCGATTACAATCTCCCCGCTATATACCAGGGCGGCAAGCACCACAGCGAAGAGCTCCGGCTCCAGCTTACGTTCCACTGTCCACTGAATGTTGTCTTCTGTACCCTGGACGGTTTGCACCGTTTCAATTAATTCGGAGTGGTTTACCACTTGGCCCGATCCCTTGGCCTCCAGTTTCTCAAGCACCCAATCCGCAAAGCCCGACCCACGAACCTTCAGTTTCTGATCCTTTCCCAAAAGTACCAAACCCGACAGGATGGCAGTGCCGTTTTTGGTCTTGGGTGAAGCTATATCCTTGATTGCATCTACTGCGTAGCCAGGCAGACTTTCTTTGGTCATCGGGAGACTCAGCTTACTGAAGGAGGGGTATTCCGGATATTTTTCCGCAAACCAAGTCTTCAAACAATCCCCGGCTGCTTCATCGATGATTTCACGAACTGTCGCATAGGCATGAGCGAAGACACTCCATTCCGCCAGCTTCTTGGTAACCCCTCTGTAAGTGATATTGAAAGCGGTGGGCATGTGCTGACGGAACCACTCCACGAGCTGTTTCCGATATCCATTGGCTTTTTCCTCATAAAGTCTGCGGGTGCTGCTGGCCGCTGTCGCTTTCATCTCTTCCGCCCCGGCGTAAAGCTTCAACCAGTGCATAAATTTCTCATCTCGGTCGACGAACTGGAAGAAGACTTCATCGGGCTTCTCTTCATCTTTGAACTTGGGAGGATCAAAGGGTTGCAAAAAGTAGACATAGAAATCCCGCTCCGGCTGAGCGGTGGAACGTTCGTTGGGGGCACCAAAAAACAAGTATCCCTGACGTGTTACCTTCCGGTCGTACCATGGGAGTTCGTGCAACCAGATTCGATAGCCGGAAGTATAGGAGGTCTTGGAGTTTTCCGTCACCTCTGCGAGTAACTCAAAATAGTATCTATCCAGCTGGTCATTAGAAAGAGTCTCCGATTTCTGCTCGATCAGATCATCAACGGCGATGTCCTTCTTGATATCCAGATAGTATTGACCATTTGCTTCGTTGGTGGAGATATATTGCCAGCTGACAGTTTTTAGAATCTCTTTCAGCACCACCTCGATATCCCCTCTGAGAAAACCAGAAGGGTCCTTATCATCCAGCACTTCGGTGTGGAGGAATAGCTCATCTCGGAGCTCCTCGGGTGTGACTCCCACCGGTGAATAGATATCATCGGTAGTCAAGCGAAACACAGCCAAAGCACGGATAATCCGCATCGCTAACGGACGATACATCGGCCGGGTAAAAGCATGCTCGATCCGATCCTGCAGAATTTTGGCCTTATTCATCACCTCTTTGATATCTGCGTTGCTTTTGAGTGAGGCATCATTTTCAATGTAAGGCCAGTAGCTGTCATAAGAGATAACACCAGGCTGCTCACTGGGTACCTCTTGGTCCATCACCTTTTTCATTTCATTGCTGATCGTCTTTAGAATGACTCGTTTTTCCGCCACAGTCACTTTTTCAAAGGTGGACAGATAGGCTGGATGGATGGGAAAAAGTGATACATATTTCTCCAGCTCTTCGCTCAGCTTGTGATACAGGGGCGTAAATTTCTGCAGGTGCTCCCGGATCAGGGCCTTCTGCTTCTCGTCCTTTTTCAGAAGACGCCGGGAGACCACATAGGCGATATCTTCACGGACGATGTTGACCTGTTCAAAACGCTCCTTCACCCGGCGCAGCTGCTCCGCGACAAAATGAAACTTCGGATTGTCGAAGAGCATCTCCTGCACACCCGCGATGAGCCGGAAGCGAGTTTTTCCGCAAATTTCCCCAACTTCACGCAGAAAGCCCAAGTCCAGGGACAATTCCTGCTCTTTGCGACTACGAAGATAATCCAAGAGCTCGTCGATAACCAACAAGAGTCCCTGGTCCGGATACTCTTCATGAAAAGCGGCCATCATCTCCATCAAGTTGTTCTTATTGTTACGTACCTGATCGGCGGATGGGAACTGATAATCGATCCCCATCTTTTCCATGCCTTCTTCCAGTTCGATGCAGATGATATCGCGTAGAGACATCTTCGACGAACCTATTTCCATTCGAATCACTTTAAACTTGCCTTCGATTTCCTTCGCCTTTTGAGCAACCCGCGGGTTAGTCAGATGAGCACTGGCCCCTTCTAATTCGGCGACTGTGGAAATCACACTCATTAGATGGGATTTACCTGTCCCATAGTTACCGACGATCAACAAGCCCTTGTTATCCGCATAGCGGTCCATCTGCAACTGTTCAATCACCAATTCATCTAAAAGTTCCGCCATCCGATCGGAGATCACATAGGTATCTAACAGTTGATAAGCAACCTTCTGTTCATTAGCATCGGTCAACTGAATGACAGATTCAATCGGTTCAAAGTGAACTAAATCCCGGTACTTCATCCATTCTCACACTCCCATAACTCTATATCTGTAAAACGAAGGCTTGGGGAAAGGGTACTTTTATATATTCCGGATGACCAGGTTGCGCATAGCTCAACGCGCTTCCATCATATTCCCCTGGCCAACAGACAAGAATGGTTTTATTTCCACTGACGTTCTCAAACAAACGTAAGGGGTCCTGTTGCAAATCTGGATGAAAAACTAGCTCGATTCGGTCAAAACAGATGGCTTCGTTCTTAATTTGATAAACAATTTCATTGACCATCCGTCCCACTTTTAACGGCCTTTTATTGATAGGCTCTTCTTTCAAGCGTTCACTCAAAAGTAAACTGAGGTTCATATGTACAATATCCAATGGTTTCAGAAATTCTACCAATGATTGCTTCTTCTCCTCTGTTAGAACCAGAAAGATAAGTCGGTGACGTTGGGAACGGACTTGATCCATTTTTTCACGCAGTTGAACCAATGAGGAAACCATCTACCCACCTCACCCATTCGTCATATAAAAATGAAAGATCACTGCCTTCAGTAACCTGTTCCGTAACTATCCGCTAAATCAGAAAGAGGAAATCCACCACACTTCGGATTCAAAACCAGGACACTCACCTATATGATCCTGTTTTATCGATACGGTAAAAAAATGACTGTAAGATCTATTGTATCAAGGAAAAATGTATTCTGGAATAGTCACCCCCTTTTCTAAACCCATAATCAGCATATCAAAAAAGGGTTGCCAAAAATGGAACAGGTTTCGGAAGATTTCCCTTCAGGTTGTTCATGAGAATTCTACTTTCATCAAGCTGATCATCCCCCTCCTGGTCCTCAACAACCAGAGACTTCTACAAACCGATGAAGGGGAACACAAAAAAACCAGCCCCTAGGCGACAACCGTGGGAACCGGGCTTGATGCAATCTGTATTCAACCGACGTAACTGCTCAAGAGCTTCGGTCACTGGATGTTTGAAGGAGAGAGATCAAAAGCCTCTGCCAACAGTTCATAGGATTTATGCCGAGTGGTTTTTTCCGTCAGCATATTTAGTATCATAATTTCATCCACCTTCGCATCTTGTGCGAGTTGCCTCAATCGCTTCTCTACATTTTCCACACTGCCGATCACAAAGCGACCTTCATTTTCCTGTCTCACGGCTTTCTCTTGGGCGGTATAAACATGGGCACTCGCTTCCTCCAGTGTGGGAGGGGCCAGTTGAAATTGACCGGTTCCCCATCGGACCCATTGTAATTCTGCGGGTCCAGCCAAATACGTTGCTTCTTTCTCTGTCTCTGCGGTTACAACGATGATGGCCAGTATGCTTTTCGGTTCCGGCATGAAAGAAGAGGGTTGAAAGTTTTCACGATAAGCTCGTAGCATCGGGATCGCTAACTCGGGAGAGATGTGGGCTGCAAAGACAAAGCCCAGTCCGTAATAGGAAGCAAATTGCATCCCCCCATTACTGGATCCGAGCATATAGATATCCGGTGTCAAACTGGGATCCGGTGAAGGAGTAATATTTTTGAACGGATGGTCATTGGAAAATTGATGTAGAAAGAAGGAAAGCAATTCGTCTAATTGCTCTGGAAAATCATACGTAGTCACTGCTTCCCGTGACCGTCTTAATGCCAATGCAGTCAAACCATCCGTGCCCGGCGCCCGTCCAATTCCTAGATCAATACGTCCGGGATGTAAGGCTTCAAGTATGGAAAAGTTCTCTGCTACCTTCAGTGGACTGTGATTCGGCAACATGATCCCGCCAGATCCTATACGAATGTTTTTCGAAACTGCCGCGGCATGAGCGCTTAACAAATCAGGGGAGGTACTCATCTGGTACTTGGTATTGTGATGTTCAGCAAACCAGTAGCGAGTATAGCCCAGTCGATCCGCTAACTGCACAAGCTCTGTAGAATTTTGTAATGTTTGAATCGCTGATTCCCCGTTGTACATAGTTGCTAGATCTAATATGGATAATTGCAAATCCCCACTTGCTTGATCTTTACCCATAGAAAACTCATCCCTTTCATTATCCTTCATTTTAGAAAATTCGTTTGGAACCCTAGGGTCTAACGATCCGATATATTTTCAAGCATCTGTTGCAATAGCCGACGCAACAACAAGCGTTCTTCAGGCAAGATCCCCGTCAACAGCTTCTCTTGCTCCCTTCTCCAGATTTCCTGAATCGGTCGTTGTAAAGCGCGACCTTCGGGAGTTAAATAAACTCGACTCACTCTCCCATCTACATCATCCCGCTGACGATAAATCAAACCATAGTTCTCAAGTTTTTTTAACATATTGGTTAAGGTAGAAGGTTCACACCCCATGCGCTGGCTCAACTCCAGCTGGGTGATGCCTTCTTCCATCCACAGCTGACAAAGCGCGTGTTCTTGACCTACATGGAGGTTAAATTCATGCAATAACCCGGAGTAATTACGTCGTGTTTGCGAACAGATTTTACTAAGAAGCACCCGAATTTCGCTATTCACCATATGTCTTCCACCTTCATTTATTTAGCACCCTAAGTATATGTCGTGCATTTATCTCAGTCAAATAATCGATACGAAATTATAATTATGTCGACTCAGGGCTATTGATGAACCATAAAGTGGATGATGGGAACGAAACGGCCCTCTCGCTCCACCCATTGCTCCATCGTAAAATATGGCTTGAGGGGACGGGGATGGTGGGAGGGCTACGATCTCTTGCAAAGAACGCATAGCGAGACCCGGGAGCGGAAAGCGACCCTGGCGAGACTTGTGCCCTATGGGTGCAAAGGCTATTCACCGCCCCACCATCCCGACCTGATTTCCTTCCTAAAATAGGGCTAATCAACACGCCTGATGTCAACACAAAACAAATAGATAATGGGGCACAAATTATTTATCATACTAATTTGTTCTAGAAGACTTTTGAAAAAGTCGTCATACCCACAAGACACTAGTCGTGCCTAGGATCGCTTCGTTCCCCCATGCTATGCAGAGTTGGGTTTCACATGGAGCGATTTGGGATCGGTAGAACAACGAAAAGGTCATGTGAAACCGAATCCCGACCCTCTGCAAACCCAGGTAATCACAACGCTTCTAGTTGGTAAAAGGAGCCTATCGGAGCAAAATAGAGGATAGCGATACATCTATTTGTCATATCACTCGCTCTCTTCCAAAACGATCTGGATTTTCAAACTAGTTTTATGTATGATTCAAATAGAATGATTTATCAGATGAATACGGAGGAGATCCAAATGGACCTTCAACACTGGAACAAGTCATACATCGATGGCAGCTGGCGGGACGGCAATAGCCAATCTTTGTACCAAAATATTAATCCTTTCACCCAGCAACCGATCTCAGAAATCCGCCTGGCTACTGCTGAAGATCTCGACACAGCTTACCAAGCTGCAGCCCGGGTTCAAAAGGAGTGGGAGCAGACTTCCGCCTACAATTGGGCGGCAGTGATGGAAAAAGCGGCGGAACTCATGGTTGAACGTGCAGAGGAACTAATCGAGATCCTCATCGCTGAAACCGGAAGCACACGCATCAAGGCGAATATCGAGGCTAAATCCGCTTTTACTATGCTAAAAATGGCTGCTAGGAACCCTTTTAAAATGGAGACCACCATCCATCCCTCCTTTGTCAACGGAAAGGAGAATCGAGTCTACCGAAAACCGATCGGAGTCATCGGGATCATTAGCCCCTTCAATTTTCCCTTTATCCTTTCCTTGAGAGCAGTGGCTACCTCCCTTTCCACAGGCAATGGAGTCGTACTGAAACCCGATTCCCAGACCTACATTTCCGGCGGACTTTTTTTGGCCAAGCTGTTTGAGGATGCCGGCCTTCCCAAAGGGTTGTTCAATGTGATCACAGCCGAAGTCGAAGAGATCGGAGACGCTTTTGTCGAACACCCCGTCCCCCGCCTCATCTCTTTCACCGGTTCAACCCACACTGGCCGCCATATTGCACAACTGTGCGGCAAGCACTTGAAAAAATCCCATCTGGAGTTGGGAGGAAACAATCCTTTCTTGGTATTGGAAGATGCAAATGTCCATCAAGCCGTTCAGGCCGCCATCTTCGGAAAATATCTGCATCAAGGACAAATCTGTATGTCAATCAATCGCCTCCTGGTACATAAAAATCTCTACGGCGAATTTGTCGAACTCTTCGTGAATCAGGTCAAAAATTTGAAGGTGGGCAATCCCGACGATCCGGATACATTTATCGGTCCCATGATCAACCATCGAGCCGCCGAAAGAATCCGCCCCCTGATCGACAAAAGTGTGGATGCCGGGGCCCAATTAGCCTTGGAAGGAAAAATCTACGATAACTTCATTGAGCCTTTTGTCCTCACAGATGTCACTTCAGAGATGGAAATCGTGCAAAATGAAATCTTCGGTCCTGTCGCCTGTCTGATCCCTGTGGAGAGCGATGAGGAAGCCTTGCGAATCGCCAATGACACCCCGTATGGACTAAGCACTTCCATCTTTACTTCCTCCATAGAACAAGGCGTGCGCCTTGCCCAACAGATCGAATCGGGAATCGTTCACATCAACGACCAAACCGTCAACGATGAACCCAACATTCCCTTCGGAGGTGTCAAGGATTCTGGGTACGGTCGTTATGGTGGAGAAGGGACTCAACGAATTTACGACCACTCAATGGATTTCCGTCCAGCAAGAACCGCGTCTATTTCAATTTTAATATTCAAATTTGGCAAGGAAAAAACGCCTCCTCTCTGTTCCTGAATGATCAGAGAGGAGGCGTTTCCTTAGTCAACACGGCCAAGACTTGAACATCTAAAATAGGCACTATTTTTAATAGCACCTTTTCAAACCTCATAATTCTATTATGTTCCCACACTCTCTAGGAGCGTTGTGATTTAGTGCTTTCTGAGTCGGTCGGGACGAGATTTCAAACCCTTGGCGATGGCGCAGAATTTCCCGATGATGAGATGAGCTTGTTCGCCCAAAAATTATAGTGGTGCGTGACATTTTCCTCAAACCGCTCCGCGCCATTGACATCGTCATAATAGGTGTAACCACGACAAACAGGGCTATTGATTAACCATAAAGCGGATGATAGGAACGAAACGACCCTTTCGCTCTTCCCGTTTCCCTCTCACAAAATATCGCTTGAGGGGACGCGGATGGTGGGACGGCTACGATCTCTTGCAAAGAGCGAAAAGGCTCTTCACCGTCCCACCATCCCGACCCTATTTCCTGCCTAAAATAGGGCTAATCAACACTCCTGGCCTAAAGTAGTATTCGGCCGGGTGACAACATTTTTGATGTAACAACATATGCTCTTGATTTCCTCTTTTGGATCAGCGGCGTTGGGGTTGAGACCGTATTGCTTGGGGCAAGCCCTCTTCTTCGAAGAATAATCATTGAACTACTAGTTAAACTGGAATTTAGCAACTACGCATTATACCTATAATCCTCTATTGCCTTTTTGCTTTTACAATCAAAAAACAAGGTTTTAAAAATTCCTTTGTTATACTTGGCAGTTTGTGAACCGCCCAATCTTTTGGCGTCGGTTCACAAACTTCTTCTAGTATAAAACCCGCTTTTGCAATAGTAGTCAACAATTCCCCCATTGGACGATGATATTTTATAACTCCGTCAACATACCAATGGATTTCACGTCTCCCGGCTTGATTGTAATTTGAGAAAGTATATGATACGCAGTTCCCGTTTTCATCTCGATTGAAATGTCCTTTCTCACCAATCGTAGCTGTGATAATAGGGTGATCCTGTGAATACAGCAAATAACCACCGGGATTTAACAAACCATAAATTTCCTTTATAAGTTTTGGAAAATCCTCTATATAATGAAACGAAAGGGAACTGTAAACAAAATCAAATCTTTCAATGATTGATGGTATATTAGTCATGCTTATATTGATATATTCAATCTTTACATCATTGGACTCCTTTCTTGCGACTTCAAGCATTTTTTCTGATATATCTAGCCCAACAACTCGGTCTGCACCATTTCGTATAAAATCAAGGCAATTATGACCATAACCGCAACCTAAATCTAAAACTTTTTTACCTGTCAAATCTGGCAACATATCCGCCATTGCAGGTTGTTCCAATAAATCGTTGTAGTTCAGGCGTGTTGATTAGCCATATTTCGGATGGGGAGATCGTGTTCTACCACGCTCCGGTTGCCATCCGGCAAGGAAGTGAAAACTGGCCGCTCCAAATCTGACCATCGGGCAGGGGCAAAGCCTTACGGAAGCAACACAGGGAAGATGTTGCCCCTAAACGCCCTCTCTCCAGATTCTCCGCTGGGTAGGATGGCAAAGGTCGCTTTGGTAACACACGACTCCCTTCCGCCGCCCATTTTCTGGTTAATCAACAGCCCTGGTTGTAGTTATCATTACTGCTCCGTAACGAATAATAACCGTTAAAAAAGTCTTGGTTATCATAAATATTTTGATTGCTCATATTACATTCTCCCCTCAATAAATAATCCGCAGTTCAGAGCTGCCCGACAAATTCCTGTTTATCATCACAAAACTGCCTGTTCCACACCTTCATCCAACCTGCTCACACAACCTCGCCATCAAGCCCCGAAAACGGCTTATCTACTGGGCTTTTTTCACACTCACTCTTTTATCCTCGATATCAATACTACCGTCTCCACATGGCTGGTGTGGGGGAACATGTCGACGGGTTGGACCTGGCGACTGGTGTAGCCACGTTCTTTCAGGTATGCGGCATCCCTCGCCAGGGTGGCGGGGTTGCAGGAGACGTAGACGAGGCGGTCCGGGGACAGGTTCACTATGGCATCCAGGAGTTCGGGGGCGCAGCCTTTGCGAGGGGGATCGACGATGACCACATCGGCCCGAAGGCCTTCCCGCGCCCAACGGGGCAGCACTTCCTCGGCGGGACCCGCTTCAAATCTAGCATGGTCAATTCCGTTCAACTCCGCATTATGGCGGGCATCTTCCACCGCCTGGGGAACCGATTCGACACCCAGTACCTGGGCGGCATCTTTGGCGAGATAAAGGCCGATGGTACCGATGCCGCAGTAGGCATCGATCACGGTCTCTTTACCTGTCAGAGCCGCCATGCGCCGCACTTGTTCGTAAAGCACCTCGGTCTGCACCGGGTTCACCTGGAAAAAGGAATGGGGCGAGATGGCAAAACGGACGTGACCGATCCGGTCATGGATCACCGGCTCTCCCCATAGGACCCGGCTCTCTTTGCCCAGGACGACATTGGTTCGGTGAGATTGGATATTTTGTATCAGGGAGACCAATCCCGGAATCCGCTCTCGCAAATGGGCCACCAGTTGCTTGCGGTGGGGAAGCTCCGACCCGTGGGTGACCAGGACCACCATGACCTCTTGGGTGTGAATTCCAGTCCGGACCATGACATGGCGCAGACATCCCCGGTGTTTTTCCTCGTCATAGGGAGGGATGTCCAATTCCCGGACTGACTCGATCACCTGCTGGATCGTACGGTCATTGTCCGGCTGTTGGATCAAACAGTGATCCAAGGGGATGATCTGATGGGAACCAGCGGCGTAGAAGCCAGCCTGGATCTTCCCTTTCCTTCCCCCGAAGGGAACCTGGGCTTTATTTCGATAGCTCCAGGGCTCTTTCATGCCGAGAATGGGTAGGATCTCCGCCTCCAGCCCCCCGATCCGGGTAAAAGCATCCACCACCTGCTGTTCTTTGGATGCTAGCTGAGCTGGGTAATCGATATGTTGCAGTTGGCACCCCCCACACTGATCAAAGACGGGGCAAGGAGGAGCCACCCGGTGGGAGCTACCCTGGAGCACCTCCTCCAACTGCGCGTGAGCGTAGCTCTTCTTCACCCGGCTCACCCGGGCGGCCACCTGCTCCCCGGCGATCGCCAGGGGAACAAAGACGGTGAACCCCTTGTATTTTCCCACCCCGTCCCCGGTATGACTCTGACCCGTGATGGGAAGTGTGATCCGTTCACCCGGCTGGACCGGGGGCTTTGGCTTCGACATAATCTTTCCGACTCCTTCATTCAGATTTCAGCAAATTTCCCGGGGAATGTTTCCAGTTCTCCGTTCATCCAATCACCGATCCCATCCCCGGATCGGTGATTCTCCTTTTCTTCGTACAAAGTTGATAATACGACTTCTGCTACCAGGCGGAGCAAAGTCTTGTCCACCATCAACTCCGGTACTCTTTTTATCACTGTGGCCTGACCCTGAAGAAGTTGTTTCAGTATGTTCAGGTGGATCACTTCTTCTTCACTCTGATGGCCGGTTCCCAATCTTGTCGATCGTCTACCGATAAGAGACTCCTTCGTTGCAATGTCTTCTTGTTGATTCACTGCGTCCCCACCATACTGGACATATATTGGACAGAGGTGTTCCCCACCACTTGGGCTGCCAACTGATCACCGACAAGAATCCCCAGAAACGGAACGATCAATACACAAAATATGCATCCGCTTTAGAGAATAAGAGTGATGAGCCCTATATTCCTTACAGGCCTTTATCAACTGACCAACCGACGAACAAAAAATGATAAACCTCCCGTGGTGGGGAGGCTTGGGTACAACAAAAAAATTTTGTTCGGATGCTATGACACGGGAAAGTATTCTAATTTCAACGACTTACCTGTGATCACGAAGCGACGTCAATAACTGTCTTCTCTTTCTTGGCGGCATCCACCATCAGAATGACAGCTGTGATAATATGCATGATCATTCCCACAAAGGGGATCCACGCCACACAGGAGGTGACGATTCCCAGGATACTGCCGTGCTTTGGGGCTCCACCACTGGCGGAAATAACCAAGGTGGCAATATGGAGCAGTAACATCACCACCAGAGCGTAGTAACCGCTTGCGATCACCAGAAGCCCCCCAAGCACAGGAATCCCCAGCAAAGCCTCAAAGCCACCACATACCCACTTCATGATTCGTGCAGCTGACAATAAAAATACCTCCAAACAGATAAGATATGATGTCCACGGCTTGTTCAAGCCATCACCCGGGATGACATGCGTCAAATGCAGCATTTTCTCCACAGCATCCCGAGATCATTTATTAAAGAGCCTGATGACTCTTCGACTACAAAATATAATTCTACGTGATTTAATTTTTCCCTTTTCAGGCCACGTAGTTTCCCTTCGCTGCCGCTTCCTCCTTGGGGGAAGCGGTTTGCCGTGGCGATATCCCCTCAGAGGCATCGACTCAACCGAACCTGGGTGATCCCCCTCTCTTCCCGGGGTGATCCGTGGCAGGACGACTCCCATCGGGAAGAGTATACCATACATTTCTGTCTAAAGTTTGGCTCATTCTCCCCTAGGAGAACTGGAATTGCCAAAAACTATTTTTTGTCAGGCACGTTGATTAGCCATATTTTAGAAAGGAACTAAGGTCGGGATGGTGGGGCGGTGAAGAGCCTTTGCGCTCTTTGCAAGAGATCGTAGCCGTCCCACCATCCCCGTCCCCTTAAGCGATATTTTACGATGGGGGAAATGGGAAGAGGGAAAGGATCGTTTCCTTCCCATCATCCACTTTATGGTTCATCAACAGCCCTGATTTTTTGTGAAACTCTGGTTGGCATAAAAAGCACCGACCCCCTTCCCGGATCGGCGTTGTGGCGGCTTCATTACTTATGATTCCCGGGCTTGACGGAGGGCTGTCACCAGCTCCTCCACGGTTAAAAACGTGTCGGATAAACCCAGCTCCGCACCGAGGCGGGCTACTACCGGAAGCTCCAAGTGAGCCCGGCGGAGAAGATCGGGACGGGAAAAGATGTCCCGGGTCTCCCCGTCAAATAACACTCTCCCCTGGTTGAGAACGATGGTTCGTTCAAAGCATTCCGCGACAAAGTCCATGTCGTGAATGATGGTCAACACCCCTTTGCCCCGTCCGGTCAGAGTCCCGATGATCTGTCGGATTCGTTCTTTCCCCTGGGGATCCTGGGCGATGGTCGGCTCATCCAAGATGACGATGTCTGTATCCATGGCCACGACGGCGGCGATGCAGACCATTTTTTTCTCCGACAGACTCAAATCCTGAGGGTTGACCTCCAAGCGTTGCTCCAGCCCCACCATTTTCAAGGCATCCAGGGCGTTTTGCCGAGCCGTTTCCGGATCCTGGCCAATATTCAGCGGGCCAAAGAGAACCTCTTCCAATACGTTTCCTTTAAAGATCTGATCGTCGGGGTTTTGAAACACCAGACCGACTTGTCGCGCCAGGGATGCGGCAGTGGCCGCCCCGACATCGGTGTCTCCGACGGTGATTTCCCCTCGATCCGGTCTCAACAATCCTTTCAACAGCTTGACAAAAGTGGTTTTGCCCGCTCCATTCCGGCCGATGATGGCAGTGGGTCGATGGTCAAAGTGAAGGGTGATGTCCTGTAACACCGGGACATCCTTCTGGTATGAAAAGGAGAGATTCTCCACACGGATCATCGTCATGTTTTCAACACCTCACGCGCTTCTTCCAGCGTGACCGGAAACAGGCCGGAATCCTTCCACCGCAGGTTCAATTGCTGGCAAACCTTCGTGTAAATCGGCGCCTCCACCCCGTACTTCGCCAGATCTTCTCTTGAGTACACTTGCGCCGGGGCAGCAAAGTCCACCACCCGGCCATCATCCAACAGCAGCACCTTGTCCGCGAAACGGGCGATTTTCTCCGGTTTGTGTTCTGTCAGGATCACGGTCATCCCTTGCCGTCTCAGACTTTGCACCGCTTGGAATACCTCTTCCGAACCCTGGGGGTCCAGCTGGGAGGTGGGTTCGTCCAGGACAATTACCTGCGGCTTCATGGCGATGATCCCGGCGATGGCCATCCGCTGCATCTGCCCTCCGGACAGATCGAAAGGGTTACGGTCTTTGTACTCCTCCAGCCCCATCAGCCGCAGTGCATCATCGATCCGCTCCATCATTTGCCGGCGCGGCACGCCCATGTTCTCCAGTCCGAAAGCCACCTCCTCCAGCACGCTCAACTTGGAGCCGGTCACCTGGGTGAAGGGATTTTGAAAGACGATCCCCACTTTTCGCGACATCTCACTGATCGTGTGGGTTTTCACCTCTAGCCCGTCGACGATCACCTTGCCGCCATAGGCGCCGTGATAAAAGTGGGGAACCAACCCGACCAGTGCCTGGCACAGGGTGGATTTCCCTGACAGATTGCGCCCGATGATCCCGATGAATTCCCCGGTCTTCACCTCAAAGGAGATATCCTTCAAAGCTAGTTCCTGGGCTCCCGGATAGCGATATTTCAATCCTTCCACTATGAGTTTCTTCATAGAAAAATCCTCCAGACCGCCGCCGCCACCATCATGATCCATAATCCCCACTGGATGGGGCGCGTGGCTACATACGCCTTTTCTTCATGAAGAAAAGTTTTTTCCCCCTTCGCGTTAAACCCCCGTACTTCCAGTGCCATCGCCCGCTCTTTCACATGGATCAACGAACTGAGCACCACGGGGCCGATCAGGGGCAGAAAGGCCTTCACCCGTACATACAGGCTCCCTTCCGTCTCCATCCCCCGGGAACGTTGGGCATCGGTGATCCTTTTCATCGTGGACATCATCTGGGGAACGATCTGGAAGACAGAGACGAGAACATACCCAAAGCGGGGGGAGAGCCCCCGGCGCACCAGGGATTCCACCAAATTCGACGGCTTCGTCGTCAAAACCAGGATCAGAAAGGAACCGACGATATTGATCACCCGAAAGGTGATCAGCAGTGCAAACAGCAGCCCCTCCCGGTAAAAGATGACCGGTCCCAAGGAGAAAAGAGGCGTTTCGTTGGTGGGGTGGAACAACCCCTGGATGAGAATCACCGTGATTAAAATGAAAAAGACGAATCCGTAAACCGGTAGCGATTTTTGGAACACCTTTCCCATCCGGAGCAATAAAAGACTGAGTAACGTGCAGATCAGAGCCGTATACAAAGTGGGAACCAGGATCGGAAGGGCGATCGCCGCCAAAATATACATCATTTTATTGATCGGATCGATCCGGTGCAGGATGGAATCCCGGTCCACATAGAGACTGATCGATTTCACGATGGCTTCACCGCCTTCCCGATGATCTCCCGCCGGATCAATCCAGCTCTTCCACTTGATTGTTGCGGTTGAACATTTGCCTCACATTGGCGGGGAGTCCCCGGTAGATGGCATAGGCGGCCAGGACAACCAACACCTTGTCCGGAAGGTCGACCACGATCTCATCGAGGAAGGAAGCCAACCAGATGGAGGAGGTTTTGGCCATGACTGCAGCAAAGACGGCATCACCCCACAGATTTCCCGTCTGCCCGCCCCAGAAGGCGACATTGAGCGGAGTGGAGATCATCACTGCGGTCAGACCGACAGCCAGCCCGACGATCACTGCTTTCCCCCAGCTTTGAATCCATCCTTTGTGGGTCATGACCCCGGCGATCAGCCCGATAAAGAGACTGGTAATTCCGTATACAAAGGAAATCGGATCCATGGTCAACCCATAGATCACATTGTTCACCACCCCGGAAATCGCCCCGATGACCGGTCCTGCCAACATACTGGCCAGGATCGTCCCGATAGCATCCAGCCACAGCGGCAGTTTTAACACTCCGGCAAACAGCTTTCCAATGTAGTTGATCCCGACCGCCGCCGGAATCAAGACGAGTGAAGCCGTTGAAAAACGGAACGACCACATGCTTCTCTTTTCCATATGCGATCCCCCTTGATCGATTTCTTCGGCTGTCCAGACCCGGCACATCCCCGATCCAGTCTCACCTCCGATCATACCCCTTTCGACTCGGGATGAATAGGCTATCTGTCCAGATCACCCTCTGTTTTCCTCCCTTTTGCCCGGAAAACTGCCTTGAACCGGCAACAAGGAAAGCACCGGGGGGATCTCCCACCCGGTGCTTTCTGTCAGGATCACTAAAAACGTTATGATTTATGCGTTCATGGACGGTCGGGATTGGGTTTCACATGACAGATGAATCCGTCATCTCCCGCATACAATGGGGCTAAAGAGAAACTGGAGGTGGGATAAATGGATAGTTCCCAGGGGGAATCTCCAAAATCGAATCCGACTCCACTGGAACAGTCGGAGATGAAGAAACAAAGGGAAGAGAGCAGGCCCCGTCCGGAACGGATGGAGGCAGTGAAAAAAGCACTGGAACAGAGCTTGTTCGCTGAATCCATCCTGCTCACCATCTCCGGCCAAATCGCTGCCATTCCTGAAATGAAAGACCGACCCGGACTCGCGTCGATCACCGAAGAGAAAGTCCAAACCGGTTCTCTAAGGCTGACAGCTCAGGGGTGTCTTGAACGGATGGTCGGACAGGACTGGCACGAAACGGTGCTATCTCAATTGGTTCAGAGTATGTATGAAGCTCGTCGCCGGGACCGCCTCAAACGCGGGTATCTGATGGAACTGAAGCGAAATGCCCCGGAAGATGCTCGTCCGGCTGTGGAAAACTGGATCCAATGGGTGGATTATGCGGAGCTGACCCTTCAAGAAGCGATGGTTCATGCCCGGGAACTCATCGGTGGCCGCCAGTGGGATTATTTCGCCTCTTCATAGGAGGCCATCTCCGCACCAGCCCCTCTCTATCCACATATGCTGGAAGAAGAAACGATTTGGATGAGGTGAAAAGAACATGCAAGCTTATTCAGATCCTTATCACAGGGGGCTCAGACAACAGATTTTCACCCTAATTCAGGACACTCGCCGACTTCTTGCCGAGTGGGAAGATTCCCATCCCTCAGTGGAGGAGCGCAATCGACTCCTGTCCCAGCTGGACCAAATGGAACAGAGCGCCACCTTTCCAGGTATGACATGGAGTCAGCTGTCCTGGTTATATCAAAAGGTGTTTGAGCTTCACGAAAAAGGAACACAGCAACCTGCCCCCGTTGCCTTTGAATCTCTCCCTTCTCTCCGCGGAGAAGTGGAAGGGCAATCTGAATCCCCGAAAGGGAAAAAAGAAGATGCTTCCGTCCCCGTGCAGCCCGTCCCCATCGGTCACCACGTTCTTCCCCCACTCCCCTACGCCTATGACGCACTGGAACCCCACATTGATGAAAAGACGATGCGGCTGCACCACGACAAACACCACAAAAGCTATGTGGAGGGTCTCAACAAAGCAGAAAAGATGATGGCCAAGGCCCGGAAGACCGGAGATTTTGAGCTGATCAAACACTGGGAGCGGGAAGCGGCTTTCAATGGAGCCGGCCACTATCTCCACACCATCTTCTGGGAAATCATGTCTCCCCAGGGAGGCGGAAAACCCAAGGGAGAGATTGCAAAACAGATCCTTCAGGATTTCGGCAGTTTGGAGTCATTTAAAAAACATTTTTCCCAAGCAGCGGAAAAAGTGGAGGGCGGTGGCTGGGCAATCCTAGTGTGGTCCCCCCGTTCCCACCGTCTGGAGATCCTGCAGGCGGAAAAGCACCAAAACCTGAGCCAGTGGGATGTGGTTCCGCTCCTAGTATTGGACGTCTGGGAACATGCCTATTATCTCAAGTACAACAACGATCGCAAGAAATACATCCATGCTTGGTGGAACCTGGTCTGCTGGAGCGCTGTTAACCATCGTTATCTGAAAGCAAGGAGGTTGCGGTGGAAACCTTACTAAGAAAAACGTCCATCCTATGTAAAAAGGGCGGGTGATCCCCGCCCCCAGCCTGATGTTCAGGCCGTCAATCAAAGGCTTCGGCTCTTCGTCTTCAATATTGTTGGTATCCGGAGGGCTTGCTGATTGACTGGGCTTGTTGAATCTTTTGTTGGGCTTGGCCCAATTCCTGCGTCGCTTGTTGCAATTGTTGCTGCTGTTGGGTGTTCAACTGAGTTCCCTGGCTCTGCTGCAATTGCTGAACTTGTTGCTGGGCTTGCTGCAATTGCTGCTGAGCTTGTTGCAGTGCCTGGGGATTAGCCTGGGATTGGGCCTGTTGAACTTGTTGCATCGCTTGACGTGCCGCCTGAACGGCTTGCTGGAACTGCTGTTGTCCTTGCTGTTGCATAATCATCGCCCCCTGATCCAAATTTGACGGGCGGCCGAAATAGACCCGCCACATGTTAGAGTGCGACGGGAAAAAGAAAGTTATTCTCCATAATCGGGAAATAAAAAGAAAAAACCTGTCGGATTCGACAGGTTATTGTTTGACACGACGCCGGGCCTGCAGAGCAAAGTATGCAAAAAAAAGACTGACCAGTCCGTTAATCGCGTTGTGCTCCGCAAGGAAAAACTGAACCATCGCATTTCCCAACAGGAGCAAGCTTAAAAGAAGATAGACTCCCCGGGAAAAGGGATTTCCCCGAAATTCAAAGAGGATGATGAAAAAATACAACGCGATCACCATAAAGTGGACCGCATAGGGCGGTTCATCCTGTAGGTAAAGAATTCCCGAACCCAGGAAAAACAGGACGATCGCCCCATAAAGGATTTGCATGTAAAACACCTCATTTAGTCTTTGAGGACTTTCAATCAGCAATATTTTCAAGGATCAACTGGTTCACCATCTTCGGGTTGGCCTTGCCTTTGGTCGACTTCATCACCTGGCCGACCAAAAAGCCCAGAGCACGATCTTTTCCGTTTTTATAGTCGATCACAGATTGCGGATGGGCTTGCAACACATCGCTTACGATCTCTTTCAGTTTACCTTCGTCACTGATTTGTACCCAACCTTTTTCCTCCACCACTTTGGCTGGGTCTCCCCCTTGTTCCACCAACTCTTTAAAAACTTTTTTGGCCAGCTTGGAGCTGATGGTTCCCTTGTCGATCAATTGAATCATCCGTGCCAAGGAATCGGCCGTAATCCGAGTCTCCTCCAATTCTTTGCCCTGGTTGTTCAGATAACCGAGCAACTCCGAGGTAACCCAGTTAGACGCCGACTTGGGATCCGCCCCTGCCGCTGCCACCTGATCAAAAAAGTCGGCAATTTTGGGGGAAGCGGTCAAAAGACCCGCATCATAAGCGGACAGACTGAAATCACTCATATAACGGTCCCGGCGTGCATCGGGCAATTCCGGGAGAGAATCTTTCACTCTCCCCTTCCAGGCTTCATCGATTTGAAGCTGGACCAGATCCGGTTCCGGGAAGTAGCGGTAATCATGGGCTTCTTCCTTGCTCCGCATCACTTTCGTCCGCCCTTGATCCTCCAGCCAACGCATCGTCTGCTGCACGATGGTGCCTCCATCGGAGAGAACCTGTGCCTGCCGCTCTTCCTCGTACTTGAGTGCCCGTTCCACATTGCGAAAGGAGTTGAGATTTTTCATCTCTGTCTTCGTACCGAAGGGGGTACTTCCGACAGGTCGCAGACTGATATTGGCATCACAACGAAGGGAGCCTTCCTCCATTTTTACGTCGGAGACACCGGTGTATTGAATAATCTGTTTCAACTTTTCCAGATATGCCCGGCCTTCCTCTGGTGAACGCATGTCCGGTTCCGACACGATCTCGATCAAGGGAACTCCGACACGGTTATAATCCACCAAGGTGCCGTCTCCTGAGTCCGAGTGGATCAGTTTGCCGGCATCTTCTTCCAGATGGACACGAGTAATCCCGATTCTCTTTTTCTTTCCATCCAGCTCGATCTCCAGCCAACCGTCCGTTCCAATCGGTTGATCATATTGCGAGATCTGATATGCCTTGGGCAGATCCGGGTAAAAGTAGTTTTTGCGGTCAAATTTGCTCACATCGGCGATATTGCAGTTGAGAGCCAGCGCAGCCTTCATTGCAAATTCCACCGCCTGCCGGTTCAGCACTGGAAGCACCCCGGGATGGCCCAAGCAGATAGGGCAGGTCTGTGTGTTGGGCGGAGTTCCGAACTCGGTGGAGCAACTGCAGAAAATCTTGGTTTGAGTAGACAGTTCAGCGTGAACTTCCAGTCCGATCACGGTCTCATATGAAGTCATCGGGTACCACCTCCCAGCTTCGGTTCCGGCAAGCGTTCCCCCTGTTGTTCATAGGCGTGTGCCACTTGAAGCACCTGGGCTTCAGCAAAGGGGCGGCCCACCACCTGGAGGCCCACCGGCAACCTGTCAGAGAGGCCACAGGGAACACTTATTGCAGGCAGACCGGCCAGACTGACCGGAATGGTGCAGATATCATTTAGGTACATGGTGAGGGGATCCTCCGTCTTCTCTCCCAGTTTGAAAGCCGTCGTCGGGGCAGAGGGACCCACCACCACATCATATTGGTCGAATATGTTCTCAAAATCCCGACGGATCAAAGTCCTCACCTGTTGTGCCTTTTTGTAGTAGGCATCATAGTATCCGGAACTGAGGGCATAGGTCCCCAACATGATCCGCCGTTTCACCTCTTCTCCAAACCCGGCGTTGCGCGTGTGACTAAACATATCGATCAGGTTTTCCCCGGCGGCACGTTGGCCGAAACGCACACCGTCATAGCGGGCCAAGTTGGAAGAAGCTTCTGCTGGAGCCAACAGATAATAGGTCGCCACCGCATACTCCACATGGGGCAGGGAAACTTCCTCCACCACGGCTCCCAGATCTTCCAACACCTTCAGTGCCCCGTTGACCCGATCTTTCACACCAGGAGAGATTCCCTCTCCCATCAGTTCCCGGGGAACCGCCACTTTGAGCCCCTTGACGTCTCCGGTGAGAGCAGAGAGATAGTCCGTCACTTCCACATCCGCCGAAGTGGAATCCAAGGGATCATGTCCGGCTATCGCCTGTAGGACATAAGCGGCATCCTCCACATTTCCGGTAAGGGGGCCGATCTGATCGAGAGAGGAAGCGAAAGCGATCAGTCCGAAGCGAGAGACTCGTCCATAGGTGGGCTTCAAACCTACCACACCACAAAAAGCCGCCGGTTGTCGAATGGAACCGCCAGTATCGGAGCCGAGGGCGAAGGAGACCTGCCCCGCCGCCACTGCCGCCGCTGAACCTCCGCTAGATCCGCCAGGGACACGCTCTGGATCCCAAGGATTGCGGGTCTCGTAATAGCCGGAGTTTTCATTGGAAGAACCCATGCCGAATTCATCCATGTTCATCTTTCCAACCAGATTGGCCCCGGCTCCCTCTAGCTTCTCCATCACCGTCGCCGGGTACAGAGGAGTGTAACCCTCCAGAATCTTACTGCCAGCGGTGGTGGTGACTCCCTCGGTGCTGATATTATCCTTGATCCCCATGGGGATGCCCGCGAGAGGCCCCCGGTCACCAGAACGCTCATCTAGCACCTGAGCCCGTCGACGGGCGCCTGCTTCGTCTACATGTAGAAAAGCGCGGAGGATGCTGTCCGTCTCCCGAATCCGTTGCAGGGAAGCATCCAGGAGGTCTGAAGCAGTGAGTTCCCCGCTCTTCAAACCATTATGTATCTCCTTAAGAGGTTTCTTTAACAACGACATGATCTTCCTCCTTTACTCCTCAAAAACGTCGGGAACCCGGAACATCCCGTCTTTTTGATCCGGTGCGTTTTGTAATGCCTGCTCCCTTTCCAGAGAAGGTCGCTTCTCGTCCTCGCGCAACACATTGGCCAGAGGCAATACATGGCTGGTAGGCTCCACATCCTCCGTATCCAGTTCATTCAGTTTTTCGGCAAATTGGAGGATATCATTTAACTGCCCTGTGTACAGCCGGGCTTCCTCCTCAGTCAAGGAGAGACGGGCCAGCTGGGCCACATGCTCCACCTGTTCTTTGGAAATCGCCATTTCAAACCACCTCCATCCCATTTATGAAAGCAAACCGGGATCGAATCCAGCCACCCGGTTTCACCTGATCGGACAAAGCCTTTCCTTCCTAACAGTATAGCACAAACCCGTCCCCCTCTACCCCTGTCCCTATAACATCGATAAGAGTGGTGATTTAGTGGGTTGAAGGCGGTCGAGATGGGGTTTCTTCGTTGTTCTGAACTGTCAAAGTCACTCAGGTGAAATCCAATCCTCCCTAGTTGGACTTTTTCACAATACTTCTATCGGTATCGTGGATTAAAAGAACAAAACGCTCCCAACGGGAGCTGAAATGAAGAACGTACACGGGCTGAAAAGAATTAATTCAGCCTATAAATGCAGTCATTTTCAGAGACTTACCCGACCCATACAAAATTCCGCCCCGTATCGTTCAGGTTGCCCATAACTTATCTTACATCAAACATGGATGATATGTGGCGTGTCGTAAAATTCATCATCCTCAAAGCGCCAGTATCCGATGAAATGCTTCCCTTCGCCTGCCCCTTCAATAAAGGGCTTGATCCACTCGATGAAGTGAGCTATTTGCTCGAATCCCAAGGAAATATAAGTTCGGATCACTACGTCGATATACTTTTCCCCATTCACTTCAACTATTTGAAGCTCACTATAGGGAAACCCCGCAAAGGATCCATCGTTCCTCCATAACATAAATTCCCAGTTTTCAGTTTGAAACAACGGGTGGTCCGGCGGATCAAAATCCGGTTCCTCTGCATCTATGCTCTTTGCAATATTGGTCATATAATCCAATGTTCGAATCACTATTTCCGGGGCATCGCTTCTAAGATTAAAAGCTACAACAAGTTCGCATGAATTCATTTAGCTCCTCCTAATTGGAATCAGGAAATAGGGTCGGGATGGTGGGGCTTTGATTCGCCTTTGCGCTCTTTGCCGCCCCACCATCCCTGTCCCCTCAAGCAATATTTTACGATGGGGCAAGGGGAAGAGCAAAAGGTCAGTTTTGTTTCCACCACCCATTTCCTAGTAAATCAACAGCCCTGAATTGGAATATAAAATACTGGGACAAATAGATTTGTTTTTTCAGAAAAACCACCTATCAACGGTTCCGTGTCTCAATAGACTTGTACCTGTGAATCCGGGTGGAATCGGTCCAGATTGACCGTCTCTGCCATCGCCCGATAGCCCGCGTCATTGGGGTGGAGGTGATCACCGGAATCGTAGGCTGGGTGGAGGCGGTCCGGGTCGGCAGGGTCGCGCAGGATCCTTTCAAAGTCGAACACCCCGTCAAAGGCACCGGAAGTACGGATCCATTCGTTCACTTTTTTCCGTTGGACGTTTCCTTCTTCGGTGTAATAATAAGCTCCTTTGTATGGCAACAAGGTGCCCCCGTAGATATTCAAGCCCCGCTTATGGGCTTGGGCGATGATCTGTTTCAAGCCTGCAATGATGTGCTCAGCGTCATCGGAAGGAGGATGGCCGATATCGTTGATGCCCTCCAGCAGGATCACATCGGTTACACCCGGTTGTCTCAACACATCCCGCTCCAGTCGGCTCAGGGCACTGGGTCCGTAGACCGGATCATCCCGCCGGATCTTATTTCCTGAGATGCCAGCGTTCATGACAGACATTCGGATCCCTTCCTGCCGCAGACGCACCGACAGAATATCCGGATAGCGATAGTTGGTGCTGTGAGTGGAGCCGGCTCCGTCAGTGATGGAATCCCCCAGGGTGACGATACCGCCAGTAGTTTGGGGATGAGGGATCACATCGATTCCCGTCAACCAATACCAGGCCTGAATCGATTGGGTAAAAGCGCCGGGTTCTGTCTGTGTCGCATAGTTACCCGGTCCGGAAATATAAGAGCGCTGTTTGGCGAGACGATGCCAGCTGATAGGACCACTCTCTCCAGGCACGTACAGGCTCACCGCCAGATCCTCTCCCGCCTTGACCTGGAAGCGAAGGGGGTCGCTGTGGGCTGTCATCCCCGGTTCAATGGTGACACTCTCCTTTCCTCCGAAAGTGACCCGGTTGTTGGTATGGGGAAGCAAGGCCGCTCCCTCCTCTACCTTCCCAATATAAATATCCTGGAAGGTGACCGGCTGCTGTCCAAATTGATTGGAGAGGCGGATCCGCACTTTTTTTCCATCCAGATGGGGATGGATGATCTGACGCAATGTCCGGTTCTCCACTCCTTTCAAGGCCTCTCCAGAAGGTTCCTGGTGACTAGCCATCCAGACTCCCATCCATGGTGGCTCCGGTTTGACCGCCTCCGCCTCTTCCTGGGCGTCCCAATGGAACGCGGCCCAGATTCCCCAGATCAGTGCCGCCACCCCGATCAATATTTTCTTCATTCTCTTCCGTCCCCTTGTACTCCGATAGTGGAAGATTCACTATGTATTCTTACGCTATTTTACCCGGTAATTTCCTTACGGTTCAACCGGTACTCTAATTTGTTCACTATTTGTACAATTACAACTATTGCCTGCGGGTTCCCTGAGATCCAAATGAACCCTTTTCTATAGACGTTGATCCATAACTGGAGTCGGGATGAGGTTTCACATGGAATGATTCCACCTCGCAAGAACATGTGAAACCTTACTCTAACCCCCTGCAAACGTAGCAAATCACAACACTTCTAATAGACTTCGTAATTTTGACCCGTTTGCGCCCCGTCAACACTTTTTTTATAAGCAAGGGCTACACGAGCGGCAGGAACGGCTGCAAAACCGGGGAAAAACTTATCGTATTTATCCCATGATTCTTGTAAGACATTGGGGTTGACACTGTTTATACGAATTGCCCTAGGCATTTCAATGGCGGCAGATTTGACGAATGCCTTGACGCCTCCATTGGCCATCGCTGCCGATGCCCCTTGCGGGATCGGGTCATCCATCATGATTCCCGTTGTTAAAGTGAAACTCCCACCCTCATTTATATAGTCCATCCCTAAAAGCACTAGATTGATTTGACCTTTCAGTTTGCCTTCGATTCCGACTTCATTTACCTCCGGAGTCAACTCTGAAACCGGCGCAAAATGCGCACCGCCTGCTGCGCTGACTAGGGCATCCACTGGGCCTGTCTGTTCATACATCTGCTGAATACTCGCAACTGAAGTTATATCCACTGAAACATCTGAGCCATTTCGTCCGGCACAAATGATTTCATGATTTTTCCCCAATACTTCAGTGACTGCTTTTCCGATCGTGCCACTGGCGCCAACAACTATGACTTTCATTTTTGATGCCACCTTTCAGTTCCGAGCATCGTTGTTTTCTGGTCCACCCGAATCTCTGTTCAGTTTAACAATGAAGCATGATTCTTACCAGCTCCGACCAGAACAGTTCCAACTGTGGCATCCTAGGCACGATATTTCTGAAATCCCAGCGAAGCCATTCGGCTGGATGGGTTTTGAATCCATTTATACGTTGGTTCCTGTGTTATCATGGACACAGAAATCCAAGCAGCCGGGGTGATTTGGTGAAACGGTTCGGCATCTCGGGCCCTCTGTGGTGGGCCCTCTTTCTGGTGGGTGTTCTGGCCGTCCATTTTTTCATTACCTTTTGGTATCTGACACCCAACAACCCTGTGAAAAGCAAGTGGTGGGACTCACTGTACGCTTATATGGACCCTTTGTTCACTCAGAATTGGAAACTCTTCGCCCCCAATCCGGTCTCCCAACATCAGGATGTCTGGGCTAAAGCCCGGGTGAAAAATCCTGCCAATGGCCAGGTTCAAGAGACAGACTGGCAAAACATCACCGCTCCTATGATCCAGGAGAAGCAACCGAAGCGAATCTCTTCAGAAGATCGGATCCTGCGGCAGATTAATGTAGGGGCTCGCCAATTCCGGAGTAAGGACCCGAAGGAGAAACAAGAGGGGGAGTGGATTCTACAACGGTCGGCCTCCACGGCTTTGGGACAAGCTTTACCTGACAGTCATCTCTCCCAGGTCAAAATCCGAGTAGTGACCAATCTCTTCCCTCGCTTTCAGAATCGGCACAAGGGGGATGATGAAACCCCGCTTCATTTTCAAGAGTCCGGATGGTTAAAATATCAACCGGCAGATCCCTCTCCAGCAAAGGAGTGGCCGGAATGATCAAAGGACTGGAACACTTCCTGACCACACGCCATTTGCTGATCGGAACCGGTCTGATGCGCATTTTCCTCGGAATCGGGATCTTATATCATCTATTTTTCCACTACCGGGAACGACATCTGCTGTGGGGAGCCGGCGGATTGTGGCCGACGGACAAGTTTTTAGAAGCGTCGGCAGAGCGGGGGATTCTCACCCTGTTCCATTGGACGGATTCCCCTTGGTTTTTCGAAGGTGTCTACCATCTCGCGATCCTGGTCGTCCTGATGTTCACCTTGGGATTTCGGACCCGGTTGGCAACCGTACTCACTTTTTTGCTGTTCTGGTCCTTGTATTACCGCAACCCTTTCATCACAAACGGCGGCGAGAATATTGTGCGCATACAACTCTTCTATCTGATGTTTACCCAGGCGGGAGCCGCTTGTTCCCTGGATCGGTGGTTACAAAAACGGAAACCAAGGAAACCACCCAACCGGCTTGCCCCTTATGGAACGGTTCTGCACAATATGGCAACGGCAGCCATTATCATCCAACTGATATTTATGTATTTCACATCGGGTATATATAAAGTGATGGGATCGATGTGGCAGGAAGGGACCGCTGTCTATTATGCGATGCGAGTGCAGGATTATGTCTGGCCTGGGGTGAGCCCCTGGTTCTGGCAATCGGAAACGGTGATCGTTTTCCTCAGCTATGCCTCCGTATTGTTCCAAGTAGCCTTTCCTTTTCTCCTTCTCAACCGCTACACCAAATACCTGGCTCTGTTGGGAGTGTTCAGCTTCCACACTGGAGTAGGGTTGATGATGAATCTGAGTCTATTCTCCTGGTATATGATCTCTTGTGAATGGATCCTGCTCAGCGATAGGGATTACCACCGCCTGGTCCGCTTCGGTAAAGGGGTCCGAGCCAAAGGAGGTGCCTGGATCTTGAAGCATCGACCCGCTTTTTTCACCCGTTGGGAGGTAACGGTCTTTTATGATGGTTGGTGTCCTTTCTGTACCCAAAGCGTAAACACCGCTCGCCGGCTGGATTGGCTTCGTCTGTTGAAGTTTGTCTCCTTCCGGGAGCCTGGGGTCCCGGAACGTTTTGGCCTCGACCCTGACCGGCTGGAAAAACGGCTGCACAGCACCGGAGACGGAAAAACCTTTCACGAGGGAATCGACGGAATCCTGCAGATGGTGACCCGCCTCCCCCTCCTGTGGCCGGCGGTCCCCTTTTTATTTTTCTCCCGGTGGCTGGGCTTCGGACAGCGGGTCTACGACTGGATCGCCGCCCGCCGCACTCTTCTCCCCACAGGGGGCTGTGACGAACACTGCTCCATCGAGGATCCAAAAAAATCCTCATGACATGGACCATCCACTAGAAAAACACCGGATCGGGAAATTCGGTGTTTTTCCAGTGCTGTCTTCCACTCTTTCCGATCTGATTCGGCTTGCACTCATTCACAGGAAGGGGTTTCGGGAGCAGGGTTGTTCGTAACCATGCCAAACCATTATAAACAAGCAGACGTCTGGGGTAGACGCCTGCTTGTTTATTTGAAAAAACTGATCCACTCCAGAGCTGTGTTTAACCAGGAGACGAGGCCAGAATCAAAACTGACGTTTCGCTCTTCCCTTGCCCCATCATAAAATATGGCCATTCACACGTCTGTCTTGAATTATTTTACGGAGACCTCCATCTTCACTTGGGCATCGCCAGCGAACACGATGGTTCCTCCCTTAGGAAGTTTCACTTCCTGATCGCCGCTGACCACACTGAAGTTTTCACAAAGACCTGTTTTGTCATATACGGCAAAGGATGCTTTTTCGGGCATGGTCACCTTCATCGTCTTGCCCGCAGCCTGCTCGGATACCTTGTACCATTGGGCATGACCGCTCGCCGGGATCGTCACCGATGAATTTGTAACAGTATCGATCGGTTTCAACCCATCCTCACGCACATACTGGGTTCCTAAGCTGGAGAGGTATTCAACTCCGTCTTTTTGATAGAACTCAAAGGTCTGGAGATCTCGGCCGTACATCGTCGGAATTTGTAATTCACTACCCGATGTGTTGGTCCCTGTTATTTTTTGGTCTGCGATATATCCAGGTGTTTCTTTGGGCAAGTTCAGTTTAAGAGTAGACATCAACAGATACGTCATCGATGTATACTTCTCGCTGATCGGATAATACCTCTTCCCGTCACGCTCTTTCCATGTAGCTGCTGTTTTATCCGATATTTCATGATCTTCAATCTTCTGAGCGGAGTAATGAGATAGAGCGGTCTGACCGAGCCCCGGCATCGAAATATACGTTTGATTCCACAGGTACGTACGACCCGCCAGCTTCACAAAATTGACCTTGTCGCTCCCATCTGGGCTTACAAAGGAACCGTCCCCAGTATACACATATTTCTCAGGGGGAGCTTCCGGCATGAGCGGCGAAGATTCCGTTGTATTCAATGATGATACCGTCATTTCACCGTCTTTGCTGATTTCCACCTTTTTGGATTCCCTCGAAGATCCGTATATGCCCGCTTCTTTTCGTAGACTTGTCGGGAGATCCGCCTGCTCCGGTTTGCCGTGGGATTTCGCGGGCTTCAGCTTGTCAATGTCTCCTTTCTCTTTCAATGCATGAAGCAGAATTTGATTCCCTAACAATTGATCTGTCAAGCTGTCGCCCCCGGAAGTGAGAACGGCCACCGCCATCTTTTTTTCAGGAAGCACCACGAGGGATGCGTGATACAGGTTGGTGTCTCCCCCTTTGCTCAGTGCCTTGATGTTGTAGTCACTGAAGGGGAATAGATGGACACTGTCCCAACCGAGTCCAAAATTAAACGTGTTATCTGTCTCTTCTGGCCACATGCCTTTTTTATACTCTTCTTTCTCCATGGCACTTATAGATTTTTTCGAAAGTATGCCTTCCCTTTGTCCCGTAAAGATTTGTGAGAAGCGGGCCAAGTCTTCTGCTGTGGAGTAGATTCCACCAGCTCCGATCACATTGACAGACTCGTTTGGCAATTGTCCCTTAAATTTAGCAGTTGGATCATAGAGGCCCGCCATTTGGGAAGTATCGACTGAATCCATCGGTGTTTTGGTATGGGACATCCCCAGCGGTTTCGTAAAGTGCTGATGAATATAAGAAGTAAAGTCCATCCCGCTGACCTTCTCCACCATAATTTCCGCCAGCGTAAACCCATCGTTACAGTAAACTGAATACTGACCGGGATCAGCCTTCAACTTTTGCTCTGCCAATTGTTTCAACAACGTATCGTGAGCATAGCTGTCGTTATCCTCCATAAGCAAAGAGTTGGCCATGGACGATCCATAGAGACCGGAGGAGTGATTCAACAACATGCGCGGTGTAATCTTCTGATACCGTTCGTCTTTCATCTTAAAATCAGGGACATACTCGACGACAGGTGTATCCAAATCAATTTTCTTCTCATCCACCAGCTTCATTACGGCCGCTGCTACGAACATTTTGCTCGTGGATCCGATGCCGTACATGGTCTTCCCTGTCAGCGGTTGTTTTCCTTTCTCGTCATTCCGGCCGGTCTGACCGGATACGACAATCTGGTCATGATCGATCAGTGCATACTGAACACTGGTCATACCGTATTTATCTGTAAGGAGTTTCGCCTTCTCTCCTGCGACCTTCTGTGTTTTCTCATAAGAAGATGCATTTGCTTTTTTGTCGGTATCTAATATGCCTGCGTCAAACATCTCTAAGATTCCTGCAATCACAACCAAGATCACCACAATCGGCACTGCCAGTATCCAGAGTCCTTTTTTTGTCATGGGAGCCTCCTGTTTTGAATTTGATAAGGGTTTGAGTTGAAAACTCCATTCGCATCAACTGCTCCTGGAGGTTTCACCCAGCGGAATACATCAACTTACATCCACCCGATCGATGTTCCGAAAGCTCAGGTAGGTGAAAAAGATCCCCAATGCAGCCAAAGTCAGTGGAACCGCCGTGATGGAACTCAGAGAGAAGCCATCATTGTTGGAAACTACGATTGCCACGATGAAAATGGATGAAACGACTGTAGCCACCACGGAATTCTTGCGAAGGCCCAGCACAAGGGATAGTAAACTCATCCCTGCAGCGCCAACGGCTTGCGTGAGGACATAGATGGCATGCTGGGTCAGCAGGCTTGTCGTTAAAGTACCCGACACCTCACCCACCACGTGATTGACCCCGATCAGCAGTGCGTCTACAAGCAAATTGGCCAAGATGATATTGATAAAGGTCCAAGAGAAAACAATGGACAGCTTGGCAAAAATCAGTTTCTTGCGGTTCACCGGGTAAGCAAAAAGAAGACCGATCGTTTTATCTCTGAATTCGTTAATAATGAGCCTGGAAATGAGTACTGACGCATAAATCACAAATGTTGCGCGCACCAATGTATCCACCAAAGTCAACATGCTTGAATAGCTATGAAAGGGACTCTCTCCCGGTCCTATCATGCTGGAAAAGTAAAAGAGCAAGCTCACACTGACAATGCCCACATAAGCCAACAAAGATCCCCAAACATAACCGGTAAAAAGCTTTTTCTTAAATTCCAGTTTGATGAGATGCATCATCTTGGCCGCCTCCCTTCACCATCTCGAAGAAATAATCTTCTAATGTTTGATGATAGCGATGGATCGATTCAATCGGCACATCGTTTAGTACCAGCTCTTTGGATAGGGCCTCCTGGGAAACCCCCTCATCGTAAACTCGAATGGCGCGGTCGCCGATTTGTTTGAAATTTTCCAAATCCAGTTGATCCGTAAGCACAAAGGAAGCACGGGTAATATTCGATGTGACAATTTCCACATATGCCGTGGTCGATGCGTGAACATCCTCCATAGATACCTCGCGAACCAATCGTCCCTGATGGATCACACCGATCGTATCCGCGACCTGCTCAATCTCCGAAAGCAGATGACTGGAAATTAATAGCGTGATACCCCATTCGTCACGCAACCTGCGAAATAAGTTCCGCATGAGTTGGATGCCTTCTGGGTCCAAGGCGTTTACAGGTTCATCCAATAAGAGCAATTCGGGCCGTGTTGAGATGGCGCGAGCAATCGCAAGCCGTTGTTTCATGCCTAAGGAGAATTGTTTGACAGGCTTGTTTTTGACTCCTAGAAGTTGCACCATCTCCATCGCTTCGCGAAAATCCTTTTCATTGTAATATCCCATGTATTCGCCATGAATCTCTAGATTTTGCTGTGCAGTGAGCTTCTCATAGAAGATCGGCGTCTCGATCAAATGACCCATCCGCTTCAAGTGTTCCATCGAATTGACTAACAACCGTTCTCCGAACAATTCGATTTCACCACCGGTTGGCTTGACCAGCCCCAGTAGCATCTTCATCAGCGTCGATTTTCCGGCGCCATTGGGTCCGAGAAAACCATAGATCTCACCCTGGCGAACATTCATATTGACATTCGCCACCACTTCTGCTCCTTCATAACTCTTGCTGAGCAGTCGTGTCTGGATGATATTTGCCAAATTCCTCACTCCCCACTTCGTTTCGCTTATTTATAAGAATACCGTTGGGGTCTCACTTTTTAATAACGCAAACATTACTTATTCCTTAAGTTGTTGAGCAGATGGATGTTTGGATACAGGAAGGGTGACAGAAAAGCAAGTGCGCTGTCCTGGGATACTGTCCAAATGGATCCGGCCACCTATTTGCTCTGTTAGCCTCTTCGTAATAGCCAAGCCCAGCCCGCTGCCTTGTACACTGCGATTTCTGGAGTCATCCATGGTATACATTCGATCAAACACCCGAGCCTGATCCCCTCTGGGGATTCCCCGGCCCCGATCGATCACGTCAATCTGAAAGTTCCCTTGGATTCGTGTAAGAGATAAGCCCAAATAACCTCCATCGGAACCGTAACGGAGGGCATTAGATAACAGGTTGTCCAGAATTCGGGTTAAGACCTCTTCATTCGCATACACCCACGCCGGTTCTTCAGGCAGACGAATATCCACCTCCATATCCTGTTCGGAGAGGAGATCGAAGTAAGTCAGGATGCGTTGGCGACAGACCTCGCTTGCGTCTATGACGGAAAATGTGATGTCGTAGTCACCCGCCTCCAGTCTCGATAGATCGAAGAAAGCGATGACCAGTTCTTGCACTTGAATCGTTTTATGATATAACTGGCGGATCATTCTCTGGCGTTCCTCCTGAGACAATTCCACATTCCGGTCCAGCACCTCAGCGTAACCCATGATCACCGTCAGCGGCGTCTTCAAATCATGAGATACATTGGCCAACATCTTGCGCATCGCCCGTTCCATTTGCACATAATCGGAAGCCGACTGGCATGCCCGGTCCAGCAAGTCATTGAGAGAGCGAAGTAGCTGACGCAATTCTGGCTCTGTCGTCATGACCAGCAACCTCTCCTGTGTGAGAGGTTGGCTCTTATCTGTGAATTTTTCCATCTTTCGGTTGATATAATCCAGATCTCTTCGTAATGACCGTTTGGAAGCCCGCTCACGTAGATATAATAAAAAAAATCCAATCGCCACTATGAGTCCCATCCAGCCGAACCCGACCATTTATTTCTCCCCCAACCGATAACCGATGCCCCACAACGTACAGACATAACGTGGATGGGAAGGATCGTCCTCAATCTTCTCCCGCAAACGTCTCATATGTACGTTAATGACGTTATCATCGCCGTAGTATTCTTCCTTCCATACGAGTTGATAGATCATCGCTTTCGTGAAAACTCGTGTGGGATGCTGCACGAACAGCTTCAGAATCTGAAATTCCTTCGCCGTCAGCTTAATCTCCCGGTTTTTCTTCAATACCTTGAAATTGTCAGGATCTACAACTAAATCACCGACGGTCAGCAACTGCTGCGACTCCATGCCCGAATCGGGATGGGAATATTGCGTCGCCCTGCGAATAGATGCTTCGACCCGAGCGGCCAATTCCATGAGGGAGAAGGGCTTGGCAATATAGTCATCAGCGCCAAATCGCAATCCCAATGTTTTATCGACTTCCCCATCCTTTGCCGACAGAATCAGAATGGGCACCTGGCTTTGCTCACGGATTTGTCGCAATACCTCCAATCCGTTCAGCTTCGGCAACATCAAATCCAACAGGACCAGGTCATAATGGTCTGACGTGAACTGTTGAAGTGCATGTTCACCGTCGTGAACCACTGTAGATTGATAGCCTTCTTTTGCTAAGTAATCCGCCACCATGTCACTGATCGCCTGGTCATCCTCGATAATCAGCAAATTTCCCTCCATCGCATAACCCTCCTGATTCTACTGATGTTGTTTTTTTTCGGATCCATGTTACCCATTTTCGGATCTGGCGCATACCGATTCATCCCTTGCCAATAAAAAACGTCCTCACTCCATCCAATTGGAAAGGAGGCTCTTTGAAAAACAGGCTGTCGAGAATTTTTCCCGACAGCCTGACCGTCTGGAATGACATTGAGCTTTCAAAACCATTGTGCACAAAGGGGCTTCTTTTTTTCAAATTTGGTTTTGGTTAATCGACAGCCCTAGCACCGTCTACCCGATCTAATATAGATAACTCCCTCAGCTAATTTCTTGGCTTCTCTCCTGCACCGGGATTTGGCGTCCGAATCGATGCATCTTGACTTCAAACGTCTCAATTAATTTTTTTATTTTTTTACTTTCTCACCTAATATAGGTGCTATTTGATCAAATAGATCTGGATCCATATTAAACACCTTTAGCTGTGAATTGATTATCTCTAAAACATCGTAGTATGCAAAGTTAAGTCCATTATTAAATTCGTCCCCGTTCTTCAGTGAATCATTGTACTTCTCCTGGAATGATATCAATTAAATCAGATAGAAACGACTGTAACTCACTATCCATTCCTTACTCCTCCTGACTAATTTCTTTCCTTCAGAATGTCTTCAAGTATAGCCTTCTGTTCTTTTTGCCTTTTTATATCGGATGGCCATTTTTTGTTAATAACGCCTTTTGTTGTCTTGGATCAAGCTCTTTGAAACCAGGAATGTACTTTGTAGGATTCTTAATCTTATCTTCATGTTCTTCAATTTGTTTTTGAATCGAAGATATCCCCTTGTTAATCTGGTCATTGGATTTTGAAACATATTGCTTATAGAAGCCTGAATGTTTTCCGCCTTCCTTTGCAACTTTATAGTGGGGACTAAAAGGACACCCACACGCAGTCTTTTTCCCTTTCCGGGCCACGTCGTCTAAGTTTTTCTTGCCTGCGGTTAAGGCTTTGTCGCCGTACTTCAGGGCCATTTTCCCGCCCTTCACCGGTTTGGCGATGGGAACTACCAATGCGCCTCGAAAGAGGCGTTCTCCCCATCCGATCTCGTTGCCATCTTCATCCACTCCGGTGATGGCTGCTTTGGCGTCGTGAAAACCGATGAAATCCAGCGCTACATCTCCAGCTCCTTTGGCAAACTGTAACGCCGCGTTTTCATCCTCTTCTTCGGGAGGTGGGGGGCTATCGAGCTTTGGAGAGGGTGATTGCTCGGTACCCGTTTCTTCAGTTGGAGGGGCTTCCCCTGCTCCTGGACTTGATTCACCTGTTGCTATCTATTTTAGGACTCCTCATAATTTTAATGCACCGTTTACTCGATCTAATATAGATAACTCCCTCAGCTAATTCTAAGGGAGTACCATTATTCAACAAGTCGATACTATGATTCGACTCATCTTGTCACGAGCATACGGAAATCAATCCCATTTATTATAATCAATCTTCAATGACTCTTTTCCCGCTTTTTCAATTTCATGATGATCCAAATACATCCTCACTTTGTTTACTTCTTGTTCCCAATCAGGTCCACTATGTATATCAACATAGTAAATAAAGTCTTCTATTAACCCTTTATTTACTGGATCTAATTGAATCGCTTTTTTGTACGCAAAAAACATAAAATAAACATCTAAATACATCAGATCACTAATGTCTTTGTCCAAAGCATGGATGAGCACACTTGCGTCTGTTTCATCTTTTATTTGGTCAATCAAAAAATCATACTGATCACTGATCGCCTGCTCAGGAGAAATTTTGTAGCTCTTGTACATATTAAGTAACTCTTCAATTCCCTGCGATATCTTGTTCAAATGAGTTCATCCTCGAATATTAAATTCTAAACAATTAAACGTCGCCAATCTCCCCTTCGCTCACCAATTTCCTTTTTCAAAATCCTCATGATCAATCTCTTTAATGTATACCGAAATCCATAATACCGTATGTTCCACAGGATCCGTTTCAATATAGATCCCCTTTGGACTGCAGTAGACTTCTTCAAAATCATCGTAGACAAAACTTGGTTCTCGTAGTAATACATCCTCAATAGGCATGCCTATTTTGATATTCCCAAACAGCGTTCCCTTATAGTTTTCCAACGCAGTCATTTTAAACAGCCGTCCATTTACAACGTTAAAGCACAGATCAACTGAACTTTCAATTTCGTACCTGATTAGGAATTTCTCCAATAATACAGGTTCTACTTTCGACTGTTCAATTAAATCGTACAGTTCACTAATATGACTATACAATTTAATATTTCCCATTCCCTCCCATGGAATAATCGGTGCATTTAATTCTATCAACTTTATTTCCTCCCTGAAAAAATGATTTTCGCAGTCTCAGATCCATCCGTTTTGTATGTACTTTCAGACCCATCAACAACTTTAATTATACCCTGATCACTTGTGCTTATTTTAATGTAAGGGTTTACTCCATGTCTTCCTCCACCAGGCGAAACCTGAACTTGAGTGATATTCTTACCCTGACCCGGATTGTTAATCTTAATAATTTTAGCTCCTGAACGTGACCTTCTTGATTTTTCAACCGTAACATCATATCCCGATTCTCTTAACATATCAGCCACTTCATTTGCTGACTTCCCACTAAAAACCTTGGGATTTGACTCTATTGCTTCGATAGTTATTCTGCCATTTTTAAGTATGGAAGGACACCCACACGCGGTCTTTTTCCCTTTCCGGGCCACGTCGTCTAAGTTTTTCTTGCCTGCGGTTAAGGCTTTGTCGCCGTACTTCAGGGCCATTTTTCCGCCCTTCACCGGTTTAGCGATGGGCACTACCAAAGCGCCTCGGAAAAGGCGTTCTCCCCATCCGATCTCGTTTCCCTCTTCATCCACTCCGGTGATCGCTGCTTTGGCGTCGTGAAAACCGATGAAATCCAGCGCTACATCTCCAGCTCCTTTGGCAAACTGTAACGCCGCGTTTTCATCCTCTTCTTCGGGAGGTGGGGGGCTATCGAGCTTTGGAGAGGGTGATTGCTCGGTACCCGTTTCTTCAGTTGGAGGGGCTTCCCCTGCTCCTGGACTTGCTCCATCCCCGGTCAGATCCCCGTCAATCACAGCTTGGATTTTCCCCTGGATCATTCCTGCCATCTCATCCCCACTAAGGGCATGATACACTGCCATGGCCAAAATGGCCACTGCCGCTAATACCACGATATACTCTACCGTGGAAGCCCCTTTGCGCTTCCACCTCTCATCCATTTGAGGATTCATTTTCCCTCCTCCTTTTCGGATGAAACCGGCGCCATTCTGGATAATGGATAGATCACAAAATCTACACGCCCTTCCATCTTTTCTAAGGGGACCGGTCCAAAATCACGACTATCTGAGCTGTTTTCAGAATGGTCCCCCAATACAAATACATGTCCTTCAGGAACTTGGATAGAGCCCAGTGGGGTCTGGGGCGAAGACAGGATCCGCCGCCCGTTCACAAACAGCCCAGTTTGATTCGCTTCCACTTGATCTCCCGGACAAGCTGCGATACGTTTGACATGCATCCATTCGGAGCCCTCCGGTTGAAACAGAACCACTTCCCCTCTCTTCCAAGAGTCAGGGGATAAACGAACTAACATCACATCATTTTCCTGCAGAGTGGGTTCCATACTGTCTCCACTTAATACATACCAGTCATAAGGTGAGAGAAGAATCAACAACCCCCAGGTCATACCCAGGATCACTGTAATTCCGAGCATCCGTAGAATTCGCTTTATCATATCGGTTCTCTCACAGGGGCATATACACAAAGCCCACAACGTATTTTAAAATCACCCACAAGACAGCCAATGAAACCAAAACAGTGGCTACCCCTTTCCAAAAGGAAAAATGATGGGCTTCAGCTGTACTTTTGATAAGGATCCCATAAAACCAGAGGGTCAAAAGCACATCCAGAAAGAAAAACAGGAAAAAGAAAGTGAGAAGAAGTGGATTGTGATCTATGTTGGGTGTATAAAGCGTAAAGGTCTCTTCTCCAAAACAAAGAGCCCGCACATACCACAAGAACAGCTTAGCTACATAGGGAATTACTGCCCAAGACAGTGCCCGATGCATCTCTTTCCAGTCGGCCTCTCCACCAATCAACCGACCTGCTCCCCAAAACATCCAACTGTAGAGGGACCAGATGCCAACACCGACAACCAAACCAATCGGAAGCGAGATTAACAACAAATAGGAGAGATCGTACCCATCCCCGTACTCGCTAAAAGAGATCTGATCCAATGTCAGACTGATCCCAAACAAAGGAATAAATAACCATGAGATCCGGGAAGGGTATGGATCATTCAACACCGATCGAATCGTTTGCCGCGTCCGATACCATATCGTCAACCAAGGCCTTTGTTCCACTAACCAGGACGAATCCACCGCCATCCTCCTTTGCTATATTCATCACAACCGGAAAAACCATGCCAATACGATGAATGGCAAGAGCAATAGAAGTCCTCCAAGTAAAAGAGAGAAAAGGCCACGCCAAGCGGAAAAGGAATGAGCTTCCCCCACACACTTGCACAGAACTACCACATACCAGATCAAGATGACGAGATCCACTAACCACATCACTATAAAAAACAGGAACAACAGGGGATTAGAACCTAGACTCGGCATAGATGATTGAAAAAGCTCCTCACCGAAGAAAGCCAGCTCCGGCACCCACAAAATCAGTTTCATGATAAAAGGGACTCCAGCCCAAGCAACGGCTGTTTCCATGTCTCTCCAAGTAGCTGTTCCATCCATGCTACGTCCAATCCAGTATGCAATTCCGGAGACAACAAACCAGTAGATCATGCCCAAAATGGGGCTGAGCAGGACTGAAAGAAGAAGGATCCAAGAAAAAGGAATCGAATCTCCAAGCTCTCGGATCGAGGCTTGTTCTAACCCTAAGGTCAAACCAAATAGAACAATCAAAAGCCATTCTCTTTTTTTATCAGGAAGCAGTACTGCTTCTCGAACCACTTGTCGGGGATGAATCCATATTTGCAAATATAAATGATCCATACAGCTATCTCCCTCAGTTACACTCATTTCTCTTAAACACCCAAAACCAGGGCTGTTGATTAACCAGAAAATGGGCAGCGGAAGGGAGTCGTGTGCTGCCAAAGCGACCTTTGCGCCACAGGCACTACAATCTCGATGGGCTGAAGCCCTGGAATAAAGGTAGCACCACAGGCACTACAATCTCGATAGCAAGGTTGCCATCCTACCCAGCGGAGAATCTGGAGGGAGGGCGTTTTGGGGCAACCTCTTCCCTGTGTTGCTTCCGTAAGGCTTTGCCCCTGCCCGATCGGAAGATTTGGAGCGGCCAGTTTTCACTTCCTTGCCGGATGGCAACGCTCGCGTGGGTGAACACGATCTCCCCACCCAAAATATGGCTAATCAACACGCCTGACCCAAAACATCATTTTGTAAAATCTACGAATATCATGTGATCTCTTTATAAGATTTGTGCTTCCTAAATATGTTTCTATATACTTTCTCAAGATACCTTCCGCGACAAAAGTATCTCAGCTAGCCTAGTAAAAAAACCACCTTTTATGTGACTAGTCCAGTTCCTCCTTTCAACAGCAGAGATCCAACTTATATACTCTAGATGAGCAAAACAGCTAACAGAAATAACCAGAAGCAGGATATGCCACGGTTAAGCGATGTTGAGCTGCTCTTTCACTTGTTTCAGTGGCACCGCCTGTTGGAACTGACGGTAGATCCAATCAACCCATCTGTGTTCCCGTCTGGAACGGATTCTCTGAAGACCAAGTGACTCGTCACCACTTCCCGTCTCGGCGCAATAGAAGTACGTCAAAAATACCAGAGTCCAGAAGCGTTCGATGGCACGAACGGAGCGGACACGGTAACGATCCCATGCATACTTCCCCTTCATCTGTTGAAAAAACGTTTCAATGGCCCAGCGGTTCGCATAGCGCTCCAGAATCTCTTCATCCTGAAGGGAGGCGTCTGTGCACAAGGTACACCGAAGGGCTTGATGCTTTCCAAACATTTCTTCCGGTCATGCTAAAAGCACCACCGCGTTTGCCATTCCATGGAGGGCCCCTTCATAGCGGTACACCCGGTAGGAAGCGTGTCCCACCGTCACGAGGCGGGTATCCGCTTTTCGGATGTAACCAGCGAAAGTAGAGGCCAGGGTCCGGACGCCCAGAGGAAACAAGACACGGTGGGTCTTAAGTCCACCGATGACCTGCAACCTTTTGGTGGAAGCGCAATCGACGATTTTTACCGAGGTGTACTAGGAGTCCATCAACAAATACGCCGGATGTTCAAAGGCCGGAAGCAATTCGAGAAGTTCGCATGTCAAGGCGATTTTGCTGACTCCGTCCTTGTCATAACGCTGAAAGGCGAAGGGAAGACAGCGATCCCCGCACCGAAGCAACAGGACCACGACCTGGTGCCCCCAAACCGGCCCCCCTTTGCCGTGCGAAAAATGAAAGTCGGCTGGTTGAATCGCCGACACCGCCTGTGACGAAGGCTTGGTTTTCTCACAAACGGAATCATCTAGAATGACGTAAATGGGAAGGCCGGTTCGTTGGGCGTGTTTTTGAATCTTACGCAGAGATCGTTGACTCAGGTGATGTTGCATCCACTGTTCGTCCCAGACTCCCCGGGTGAGGAAATGGCTCCACGTTGTACGGTGTCGACGTTCACAAATTAACGTGTTCACATCTGTCGGTGTCCCAGAGAAGCCTTTTTGTGTGGCCCCATCGATGAAATGGACGAGATGTTCAATCACAGGCTTGGTAAGGTACAGGTTGTACCTTTGTTTCTTCAGATAGTGGCGGATTGGATCCTGATGTGGTAAGTTGGGAGTATGAGACATGATCTTGGCTCCTTTGGTGGATGTGTTATGGTGACTCTATCCATACCATAAAGAGCCGTTCATGTCTCTGTTTTTTTGTCAATGGAAATTTCTTGGTGCGCTTTTGCTCATCTAGAGTTATATAATTGAATCAAAGGCAAGAACTGAACGGGGACCTGCTAAATCCTGGAGTATACATCAAATGAATGTTGCCAACTCCGCCCCCTTTTCATATAATCGGGAACACCGATCCTCACCCAACGATGGGGATTAAAAGAGGCGGTCAATTGAAGCCGGAGGGATACATGCAAGAGACGATCCGTCTGCGGGAGGCAGGACGGCATAAGGAGGCGAAGGAACGGCTGTTAATGTTGACGGAAAGGGACCCGGACAACGCCTCATTCCAGTTCCAATGTACCTCGGTTCATGATTTTCTCGGTTTAGAGCGGGAAGCTGTCCTTTTTTACGAGCAAGCTCTGCGTCTGGATCTCTGTGACCCACGGCGGGTAGCTCTGTTGGGACTGGGCTCCACCTACCGCTGTCTTGGCGAATATGAACGAGCAGCGATAATCCTGGAACAGGGGGTTCGTCAATTTCCAGAAGACCGGGCTTTGCAAGTGTTTTGAGCTATGGCTCTGTATAATCGGAACCGCCACCAGGAAGCGATGGAGATCTTACTCCGTCTGTTGGTGGACACCGCCGGGGATGAATCGATCCGTTTCTATCTGGACCAACTGGACACCACCTGGGAGTCGAAAGGAGCATGCAACTTGGATGTGGCATTGGTTACCGGAGCCTCCTCTGGGATTGGGGAAGCTTTCGCCCGACTCCTCGCGCAAAAGGATTACCATGTGATTCTGGTCGCCCGACGGAAAGAACGGCTTCAGCAGTTAGCAGCAGCCATCCAGTCCGAAGGCGGATCCGCAGAGGTGTTGGTGGCGGACTTATTGACACAGGAGGGGCTACACCGGGTTTGTACCCGAATCCATCATGACCGGGTGGATCTCTTAATCAACAACGCTGGCGTCGGCCTCTACGGGCCCGTCACCGAAACTGATGTAACCCAAGAGCGGGAGATGATCCGACTCCATGTGGAGGTACCCGTCACCCTTCTGCGTGCAATCCTGCCCCAGTTGAAAAGCCGAAGAAGCGGTGGGATCATCCAGGTGGGATCCACCTCTTCCTTTCTCCCCACTCCTTATATGACCGCTTACGGAGCGGCCAAAGCTTTTCTGCTCCATTACGGTGAGGCCCTGGCGGCAGAATTGAGAGGGTCCGGTGTCACTGTGACCACCCTTTGTCCCGGTAGTACCTATAGCGAATTTGCCCAGCGAACCGGGATCCGTCAATCCAATCAACTACCTGCGGAGCGGGTGGCTCGTCTTGGTTTTTCCGCCTGGCAAAAAGGGAAGCCCATGGTGGTCACCGGCACCCTCAGCCGTTTCTTCACCTTCCTGCCCCGCTTCTTCCCTCGCACCTGGATCACCGCCTCGGTAGCACGGGCCTTTCGCAATCGGTCGTAAGCCAGGCCATCCCCGAGCATGCTTGGAGTCCATCGAAAGATCACTCCACCCACTCACTCATCGTCCAGGCCACCCTTTGATTCTGTAGATCCACATCGATGGTGTAACTTTGTCCCTCCCGGGTCCAAGCCTCCTCCACCCGGCGGGAGAGTTCATCGAACCAAGCTCGGTCTGTATACCGATCATCAGTAATCACAAACTCGGTCTCGTCCAACATCGTGATCTGGATTACTGGGTCCCACACCAGCACTGCAATACAATCATAGGGAACCCGCACCTCTTCCCCCTCATCCAGCACCAGCCGGTTTTCCTCGATCCGGATCTCCTTAAACTGAGTCCTTCGCAACCAACGACGCCCGTTCTGGATCGGGGTGAGTCCGGATGCTTGCATCGCTGCCACCAGATCTGCTGCAGTTTTGGAATCGTAGGGAAACGTGTGAATCACCTCCTCCGTCTCCACCTGAATTTCCTCCCCCCAAGAGTCCAGCCGAAGTTGAATAACTCGAGACAGGGGGATGGTTTGGAGTCTCCGCCAGTGATAAACGCGGATCTGTCCCTCCTCCACTTTCAGATCCCGCCACCAGACGTTCATCACCACATAGAAAAAAACAGCGAATATAGCGACGGAGAGCACTCTGAGGGTGAGATCCAATATGCGATCCCGCCACGGATAGGAGTGATAGACCCCATCAGAAAAAGAGAGGATCAGCCCTTTTCCCTCCACTCGGGTCACATCCACTGTCCCTCCAGTTTCAATCTCCTTAATCAGTTGGGAGCGATCCAAAGGGAAGTATGGAACCTTAAATCTTCCTTCCCGAGCGATCACTTCCTCATCCATCACCCCGAGGGGATGGATCTCCTCCTGCACCGGAGGGCCCAGATTCTTCTGGATATCTACCGTTCCCAGATACAACACACATGCGATAAGGCTCCATGTAAACAGGAAGTAGGCGAAGGGATTTCTTTTCCCCCAATGCACCCTCCAGATCAATAGTGCGACCGCAGGCAGGCCAGGATAAAAATAAGACTCGGCAAGCCAGAAGGGGTAATAGTCTGGAGTATCCAATAGGAGCTGGTGCAGAAACACATAACCCGTGGCGACGACGATCGGCAGTCCGAAACAGAACATCAACCAATAACCCACCCAACGTTTCACAGTCACCACCTCCGGCAGGGTTCTACTCCCAGCTATATCAGTTATCTCTGGCATGTTGATTCGCCCTATTTTAGGTAGGAAAACGTCGGCATGGTGGGACGGTGAAGAGTCTTTGCGCTCTTTGCAAAAGATCGTAGCCGTCCCATCATGCCCGTCCCCTCAAGGGATAATTTGTGATGGGAGGCAATGGGAAGAGCGAAAGGGTCGTTTTCGTTCCCATCATCCACTTGATGATTCATCAACAGCCCTGGTTACCTATATTTTATTTTATTATTTTAATTTTTCAAGATATACTGCCGACATTTTTCTATTTACAGGAAAGTTTCATAGTTTAAATCTTCCTTTTCTTTTTGTCGAAAATAAATTTTTCACTAGCGAATCCTCAGGGATCAGGGGATCTTTTGGCGGAAAATGAATCTCGAGGCACAAAAAAAGGTGCCGTACGGCACCAGTCACAGCTGCGATAGCCATTTCGGGATGGCGATCCCGTCGAGCACCCACCAAAGCAAAAAAGGAGCGATCGCCAAAAGCGGGGAGATACCCAATCCTGGCAACAGATAGAAAAACAGACCCAAGGAAAGAAACAGGAGCCCGATCACCCCCATCGCAAAACCGGAATTCTGTCTTCCAAGATAAAATCGGTGTCCTCCCAACACCCCGAGAAGCAACCAGAGGGCATAGGCAGTGATCCACCTCTCCCGCGGACTCTTATCGGGAATTTCAGTTGGGGTCTCTTTTGGCCTAGAATGATTCTTCTTCACCTTGATCCACATCCTATACTTCACTGCTGATGATCAGCGTGCCTCAACAGGACAGGTGAGCTTCTGTCCCGCACCGGGTCTCACTTCGTCTCTACCGGTTTGCCGTCGGTAGTTTCCACAACAAATTTCTTGTCATCCAGATCGCCCTTCTTCAGTGAGATATACTCATGGGCAGGCTTGTCATCATCCTCTTCTTCCAGCTTCACCACGATTTTCACGACATCGGGTTTGACCACCTGCAGTTTTTTAACCTTCAGAGAGTATTTATCATACTTGGGAGAGGAGGCCTGAACCAGCAACATATCATTCGATTCCCAACTGTTGTTGTCCAGCTCACCAGGGTGCTTTTCTTCATTGTAAAGCCAGATCCCGCCATGTTCCTCTGGATCAGGCGCACCCATGAACCAGTTGATGTGCTGGAACTCCACTTCCTCAAAGGTCTCACTGGGTTCCACCGCATCGACCTTTTCTTCTTTTGGTTTCTTCTCCTTTTCTTCTTTGTCATCCACAAGCAACCCACAACCTGAAGAGAAGACCCACAAAACAGAAAAAACAAGTAAAATTGCAAAGCGCTTCATGCCCGACATACCTCCAATGGTTCGTTGGGTGATGTACATTCCCCGGTTGGAGAACTTTTCGGGACAGGAGTCAGCACCTTCTCCCGAAGGTTTCGTCCAAAGCCTTGTCCATTCCACTTGTTGAATTATAGCACAAAAACCCACGGGAATTCCCGTGGGTAGACAGATCTTTGATGAGTGTTTACACTACAAAGCGTTCCGCTTCCAGCACCCGCTTGGCAATGGCCCGCTTCAATTTCACTTCGTTAATCGGCTCAAAACGGATCAACTTTTTCAAAATCGACACCTGGGTCCGCAAGACGTCCCCTTCTTCCATGGAAGTAAGACTGTGCTTCGCCTTCTGCTCCACCCGTGGGAAAGCCTCATACACATAGGCGGCGGTCAGGTCGATCTTGGCTTGGGCTTGATCGACTCCTCCTTTTTCCAACGCCTTTTTGGCCCGCAGATAAGCGCTCTCCATGGCAAAAATTTCAATGGCGATATCTGCTATGTCCCGTAGGATCTCCTGCTCCTTCTCCAGCTCCGTCTGGTATTTCTCCACAGCCAGACCGGCAACCATCAGGAAGATTTTCTTGGCATTTTCGATCATTTTTGCTTCTTCCTCCAGCGGAGCCGGTTCTTCTTCCGAGAGGGTGGGCATCAGCATCATCAGCTCTTCCTGAAGAGCAGCGGCTTTCTCCATGAAGGGGAGTTCCCCTTTCATAGTTTTCCGCATCAGGGTGGAGGGGATCAAGAAGCGGTTGATTTCGTTGGTCCCTTCAAAAATCCGGTTAATACGGGCGTCACGGTACATGTTCTCAATTTCATACTCCTGCATAAACCCGTAACCACCGTGGATCTGGACCCCTTCATCCACCACATAGTCTAACACTTCGGAGCCGAAGATTTTGGCCACGGAACATTCCAGGGCATATTCGGCGATCGCCTTGGCAGCTTCAGCCCCTTCCGCTTGTTCCAGATGGGACAGACCCTTTTCCAAGAATCCGGCCAGACGGTAGATCACGCTTTCCAGAGCGTAGGTCTTGGCGGACATGGTGGCCAACTTTTCTTGAATCAGCGGGAATTGGGCGATCGGGGTTTTAAACTGCTTCCGCTCATTGGCGTACTTGGCGGAAATCTCGATCGCACGCTTGGAAGAACCGACACAACCGACTCCTAGCTTGTAACGTCCGATATTCAAAATGTTGAAAGCGATCCGATGCCCTTTGCCCACTTCACCTAACACATTTTCCACGGGTACCTGAGCATCTTCCAAGATCAAAGTCCGGGTAGAGGAACCTTTGATCCCCATCTTCTTCTCTTCCGGTCCTGTGGAGACACCCGGGAATTCCTTCTCGACGATGAAAGCGCTGAATTTCTCCCCATCCACTTTGGCATAGACCACAAAGATGTCGGCAAAAGCGGAGTTGGTGATCCACTGCTTTTCACCGTTCAGAATATAATGCTTGCCGTCATCGGAAAGTTTGGCCACGGTTTTGGCACCGAGGGCATCGGAACCTGAACCCGGTTCCGTCAGAGCGTAGGCGGCAAACTTCTCACCGGAGGCCAACGGAGGCAGATATTTTTTCTTCTGTTCATCATTGCCGAAGAAGACGATCGGCAGAGTTCCGATCCCGACATGGGCCCCGTGACTGAGTCCGAAGGAACGGGCGGGTGCGATTTTTTCGGTAATCAAGGTGGAGCTGACTTTATCCAGACCTAGACCACCATAGTTCTCCGGTACATCCGCCCCCAAAAGACCCAATTCCCCAGCCTGTTTCAAGAGGCGAACCGAGTGATCGAAGTTGTGATTCTCGATCTCATCCAGGACAGGCAAGACATTCTCCATGGCAAAGTCTTCAGTGGTTTTGGCAATCATCTTATGCTCTTCACTGAATTCTTCCGGGGTGTAAACATCCTCGAGGCTGTGCTCCTCTAGGAGGTAGCTGCCTCCTTTGGTGATGGTTTTTTCCGCCATCTCCGATTCCTCCTAACAAAGTATGTGATAGGCCGGTCAGGGGACCTGAGTTCACGGGCCCCGCCTTCCCCGCACTTTCTGTTTACGGGTAGTTTAGTTCACCATTTCAAATACACCCGCTGCACCCATGCCACCACCGATACACATGGTGACCAAGCCGTACTTCCCGTTACGACGTTTCAGTTCGTTCAGGATACTGACCGTCAGCTTGGCACCCGAGCATCCCAAGGGGTGACCTAAAGCGATCGCCCCACCGTTGACATTGACGATGTCGGGGTTCATTTCCAGGTGGCGCATCACTTGGATGGATTGGGAAGCGAAAGCCTCATTCAATTCGATCAGATCGATTTGGTCCAGTGTGAGACCCGCTTTCTCCAGCGCCTTCGGCACAGCGACGATCGGACCGATCCCCATCACATCGGGATCGACGCCACCGACGCAGAAGGAGCGGAAAACTGCGATGGGCTGGATTCCCAAGGATTCTGCTTTTTCTCGGGACATGACGATCACTCCAGCGGCACCGTCGCTGGTCTGGGAGGAATTCCCGGCCGTGACGGATCCACCGACGCGGAAAGCGGGTCTCAGCTTGCCCAACACGTCCAGGGAAGTATCCCGACGCGGCCCCTCATCAGTGTCAAAGACAAACTCTTCTTCATGAAGCTGATGATCGGGGCCCACCACACGATTTTTCACCGTCACAGGAACGATCTCATCCTTGAATCGCCCCTCGTCAATGGCTTGGATCGCCCGTTGATGGCTCCGCAGGGCAAAGGCATCTTGATCCTCCCGGGAAACTCCGTAACGGCTAGCCACTTCTTCCGCCGTGTGTCCCATGGACATATAGATTTCCGGTGCATGGTCCATCAGGTGGGGGTTGGGAGCCGGTTTGTACCCCCCCATGGGCACCACGCTCATGCTCTCCACACCACCGGCGATGAGGGTGTCGGCAAAACCGGTCATGATATGTTGAGCGGCGATGGCAATCGACTGCAATCCCGAGGAGCAAAACCGATTGACGGTGAGGCCCGCTGCGGTGTTGGGAAGTCCCGCCCGAGTAGCGATCACCCGCGCCACGTTCATACCCTGTTCCCCTTCGGGGAAGGAGCAACCCATGATCACGTCTTCCACTTCCTGCGGGTCCAACTGCGGCACCCGCTTCATCAGATCCTGAACTACCCACGCACCCAGATCATCGGGGCGTGTATCCTTCAACGAGCCACGGTTCGCCTTCCCCACAGCGGTCCGCGCCGCGGCAACGATGACTGCTTCGCGCATACTCCTCTCCTCCTTCACAAGGTTGGGTGCCCCTGAAAGCATGGTGATCGTCGGAAGCGAGAAAGGGTTTCCAGGAAGAACTCGCTTTCATATCATCGATCCTTCATGTGAAACCCCGTTTCTCCCTCTGATCACAACACTTCTTCGGCCCATCAATTTCTGAGGGGCTTGTTCTTGGTCAGCATGTGCATCATCCGTTGTTGGGACTTGGGTTCGCCCGCTAGACTGAGGAACGCTTCCCGCTCGATGTCCAGGAGGTATTGCTCATCCACCAAGGTTCCTTCCGGCACTGTACCACCGGCCAGGACATAGGCCAATTTGGTCGCAATCTTGTAGTCATGCTCACTGATATAACCGGACTGGAACATTCCGTAGGCACCCAGGCGCAAGGTGTTGTAGCCCGTCTCCCCCACTACCGGAATCTGCTTCGGTTGCGGCGGGCGGTAACCCGTAGCATCTAGGGCGAGCACCTGCTGCTTGGCATCATAGAGAAGGTGATCCCCGTTCATGGTGATCCCGTCTTCCCTGCGCAGGAACTTGTAATCCCGAGCCTCCACAGCACTGGTGGATACCTTAGCCATGGCGATTGTCTCAAACACATGGTTGACCAGTGGCTGCAAGGCGATGCGATCCTTGGGATCCACACCATCCATCCAGCGCAGGAGCAACTCTTTGTTACCGCCACCGCCGGGGATCAGACCGACACCGGTTTCCACCAACCCCATGTACAGCTCAGAAGACGCCTGGATCCGGTCACAGGGGAGGGAGACTTCTACCCCACCGCCGAGTGCCATGTTGAAGGGAGCAGACACCACCGGCTTATCCAAGTAACGCAAAGATCCCATCGTGGTCTGAAACTGCCGGACCATCAGGTCCAACTCCGGCCAGTTTTGATCTTGGGCCTCCATCAGGATCAGCATCAAGTTGGCTCCGACACAAAAAGTGCTTCCTTGGTTGCCGATCACTAAACCGCGGTAGTTCTCCGATACTTCCTTCGTCGCCGTGTGGATCATCTGAATGATATCTGTCGCAATCGCGTTTTTCGGCGAGTGAAACTCCAGCAACGCCACATCATCCCCGATATCGATCAGACTGGCACCTTTGTTGCCTTTGATCAACTTTCCCTGTTCTTTCAATTTGGCCAGATTGATCACTTGGGGGTGTTCTTCCACTGGAGTAAACTGACCTCCGAGATGGAACACCCGGTCTTCTTCTGGGCTTTTCTCATAGAAGGTCTTAGCACCTGAGGCGAGCAACTCCTCCACCAACGGTGGAATGGTCTCCCCTTCTTCTTTCATGCGGGCCACCGATTTTTCCACACCAATCGCATCCCAGAACTCAAAGGGACCCAGATCCCAGTTGAAGCCCCAGCGCATCGCTCGATCAACACTGACGATATCGTCGGCGATTTCAGGGATGCGTTCCGCCGAATAGAGCAATACTTTTTTGGAAATATACCAGGCCAGGCGCCCCGCTGGATCATCGGCATAGACCAGCGCCCGCAGTTGCTCTTTCACCGTTTTGGCCCGTTTGGACAGTTCCAGAGAGGGCGCTTTCAACTTTTTGCGTGGACGGTATTCCTTGGTTTCGGGGTCCAAGACCAGGATCTCTTTCCCTTTTTCCGTCTTCACCCGCTTGAAGAAACCCTGGCCGCTCTTGGCGCCAAGCCAGCCCTGGCTTACCATCTCTTTGAGCAATTCAGGTACTTCAAAAGCCTTCTTCTCTTCCGCATCTGTCACATTTTCACGCACATTGTCAGAAACGTGGACAAAGGTATCCAGACCGACCAGATCCAAAGTGCGGAAAGTGGCACTCTTCGGCCGCTTCATCGCCCGTCCGGTCACTGTGTCTACCTCATCGGGACCCAGTCCCTCTGCCAGCATCTTCTGGAAAGTAACCTGCAGACCATAGACACCGATCCGGTTGGCGATGAAGTTGGGAGTATCCTTGGCCATCACCACACCTTTACCCAACACGGACTCAGCAAACGCTTTCATTCCACGGATAATCGCCGTATCCGTCGCCTCTGTCGGGATGATTTCTAACAGCTTCATATAGCGCGGTGGATTGAAAAAGTGAGTACCGAGGAAGTGGGAGCGGAATTCCTCGGAACGGCCCGCCACCATCTCCCGGATGGAGATCCCAGAGGTATTAGAACTGACGATGATTCCCGGTTTCCAAACTTTTTCCACATTGGCAAACAGGCTTTGTTTGATGTTGAGATTCTCTACAATCGCTTCAATCACCCAGTCGACTTCCCCCAGTTTTTGAAGGTCGTCCTCCAGGTTGCCCGTTTCGATGAGATCAGCCACTTTTTTGTGGAAGAGCGGGCTCGGTTTTTCTTTAAACAACCGATCTTTTCCCATTTGGGCGATCCGGTTGCGCACCACCCGATCTTCCAGGGTGAGTCCCTTCGCCTTCTCTTTCTCCGTCAACTCTTTGGGTACGATGTCCAGAAGGACCGTACGAATCCCCGCATTGGCCAAGTGCCCCGCAATAGCGGCACCCATGACACCGGCGCCGATCACGGTCGCTTTCTTGATTCTCGTCAAGAGTCCTCCTCCTCTCAGTTGGACCCCATGATCCGTCCAGGGGTTGAATGAACAATCATTCATTATGTGGCTAGAAAAAAACCTCTCCATTCAGATTGGACAGGTGGCGTCCGACGGCACTCTGATTTCAACTTTTCCGCCGACAGGCTCGTTAAGCCCAAAGTTGGAAGGGAATAGCCTTCAGTTCTTATTATTGACCCGATGAGCTTCGGAGTCAAGAGTTTATCGTCAATTTTTTCGATTTGCAAGAAAGCGGGAAAACAGAGAAAAGCGGGCACAACGATGCCCGCTCGCCTCCTTATTTGTAAAAATTGGCGTTGATCTGGATATACTCCTTCTCTTTTTCCGGAACCATTTCTTCTTCAAAAATGGCTTCCACTGGGCAAACCGGTTCACACGCCCCACATTCAATACAGGTATCCGGATCGATGTAATACATCACGTCATCCCCATCGATGCAGTCCACCGGGCAAACTTCCACACATTCAGCCGCTTTTTCGTCCTTACAAGCAGAAGTGATCACAAAGGCCAAAATAGATTGCCTCCTTTTCCTGATTCAAGGTAGTCGGTTACTATTTGTAATGTTCCGTTCTCCCCGAGGCGAGGGGATTGTAGCGGATCATCGATGCCTACTGGCAGACGAAGTTACTCACCTTGTTATTCCCCACTGACTCTCGATCTTAACCCGTTTTTTGTCTGGGTTCCTGTTCCTTCCCCACTGACTCTGGACGCCATTGCATCAGAACTAGAGAAGAGAGGAGCAGTCCGGCTCCGACCCATCCGGCAAGGGTTAAGCGCTCACCGAGAAAAACGAGAGCCAGCAAGGCCGCGGTCAAAGGTTCCAACAAGGCCACCACTGCTGCCCGGGTCGCCGTCGACCGGCGCAAACCGTGCATATAAAAGAGATAGGCGACAGCTGTAGGGATGACACCTAAATAACAGAGGAGCAACCATGCCTCCTTCGAAGGCTCCGGCAACCGGATCACTGGTGACAACAGCAACGCCCCCAGACTGAAGGCTACCGCCAACACTCGGAAAGGGGGAGCATCCGCCAGCAGATGCTTTCCTACTAAAGTATAACCTCCATAACATAACGCCGCAAATAAAGCGAGGGCATTGCCAGTCATCAGACGAGAATCTGTCAGCCCTGCCAGGCCTTCCGCTCCGAGCAGAAGCACCGTTCCCGCCAGCCCCACCGCCAAAGCGACGAGAGTGGAAATACTCAGCTGTTCCTTCAACAGAGCCCGGGCCAGGATGGCCACCACCAGGGGAGCTGTACAAACCGTCAGCATCGTGGCTGTGGATACCAGTGTTCGATCCACAGCGGAAAAATAACCTACCTGGTAGCCGGCCACAGCGAGTCCGAACACCCACATCCATCCCCACTTCCACCAACTCTTCACCGGGGCCTGCTGGCTCCTGCTTTCCCAGATCGCCGCCAGGATAAGTACAGGGGCGCTGATCGCCAGACGCCAAGCACCAATCACCAGCGGATCCATCCCATGGCGTGTGATCAGCACCTTTCCCGCCAGTCCCGCCGTCCCCCACAGAAACGCTCCCAGACCGATCCATCCCAAACCATGTCGCATCCCGATCCCTCCTTCATGATCCGGACGGGATGCGCGAATCCTCCAGCTAAGTTTTGAGGTCTCGCCCCGTCCGTTTTCAGCCTCCGTATCCTTTGGTCCGGATTCGGCAGGGCGGGGGAAGCACATTTTTCAGAAGCATCTCCGCTCACCTCCTTTGCCAGGAGCGTAAATCTTTCCAATTCAGTTCCAATTGTACCAAAGTTCAGATCTCGGCGCGAGAAGGGACATCTTCTTCTCTTCAAGTTGAAAAAGCCGCGTCCAGCCCTTTTCCGGGATATGTACGAACATACTTATTTGCCATTTAATAAAATCCACTGTATCAAAAAATCTCTCTTCAAACCAACCATGGAATCCTCTCCCTTATTGTATAAATAGATTAGCCGCAAATCAGGCTTTGCGCCTTCCTGCGGCTGTAGAAGGGAGTAAAATTTCTTCTTTCTGTCACCGATCAGCGGCTCTTTCTTTAGAAGTGCGGCAGGGTCGGGGGTTCTTTTGATCTCCTCAATGGCTCTGTTAATGGCTGCAAGTGCTGCTTCAGGATAGATGGCTTCTTTTTGGATATGAAGGAGGTCAAAGCGAAAACCTCCCCTATGAAAGGTCGGTTTTTACTCTCACGCCGATTGGTCCCGACGGATGAAGTGGAGCCAGCCGCCGATTCCGGCGACAAGAAAGCCGATCCCAACGACCATAACCAAGGTTTCTGTGTGAACATCCAGGTAGCCATTCCCCGTCGGCATCATCGCCAGCATCGGTTGCGCCCAGGGGTAAAAAGGGCCCAATTCCTTCGATTGAACGGCTAAAATCGTCGGCAGAGACAGCGCAATGTTGATCGCCAGGGGAACCCCGAAGCTCCTCCATAAAAAGGAGACCCACAACTGTAGAGCCGCCAGAGGTAGCACCGCCACCCAGCCGGCAAAAGCACTTTTGAGCAGAACTCCCCAGGAAACAGTGTCCTGGAGATCGTTCCACCAGATGCCCATCCTATAGAAAATAAGTAGCATCACTTGGCTGGCAGCGGCAAATCCCGCTAGCAGAAAAGCCTTGGCCAGATACACCTGGGTACGGGAGACCGGCTGAACCAACAGATGCTTCCACCCGCCGCCCACATGTTCATAACGGCAGATCAGGGCGGCAAACACCCCGGTCAAGACAGGATAAAACATCCAACCATATTGCTGAACGGTCATGGAGTACATCCATAACCACTGATCCGCCCCGGAAGGATTCATCTCCAGGGATTGACTTCCAGCCCAAACGGCCAGGAAGGGTCCCGGCAACAGCAGAATCCACAGCAACCACTTTTGAAGTTTCAACCACTCTCCAGTAAGCAAGCGAAGCAGCTCTTTCATCCGGCCTCCACCTCCCGACGGGAAAAATGCAGCCCGCCCAGGATCAGGAGGAGAATACCCACTCCGATCCCCGCCGGTACCCAAACCGCCGGGTCGTTCCCCTCCTGGGCAATCTGGGCCGGAAGCGAATTCCCCGGATACGCCCAGGGCATCCAGGCCGGAAGCATCCTGTTAAACAAGGAGCCGACCACGCCGATAAATACCGGGAGCGCCTGATTGCGGATCACCACCGACAGCCACAGCTGCAACATCGCCACTGGCAACACCGCCAACACTGGATAAAGCCCGCCTTTCAAAAAGGAGCCCCAGGGGATCTCCTTCCCCAATTCAAACCAGATCCACAACAAAGCAAAGGCCGGCACCATTAAGATCCCTGCAAGCAGCAACCAACCGGTCATTTGAATCCCTTTGCCCAGATAGATCCGAAAACGGGACAGAGGCAAGGTCAAGAGATGTTTCCAGGCGGAAGCTTGATGTTCCACCCCCACCATCAAGGAAGCCAGTAACGTCGACCCCAGGAGCAATGCCAGAGGAAGTAAAGCAGAAACCTCCTTCACCAAGATCACCCAACTATCAAGTGGTTGCTCTAGGAGATAGTCCCGGCGCAATCCGAAATCCACCATCATCGACAGGAGGATCCCCGCCGGACCCAGTAAAATCAACACCGGTAACCAGGTACGCTTCATCTTCAATTTTTCCGCGGCAAGAATCCGGAACATCAGAGGCTCTCCCCCTTCCCGGTCAATCCGAGGAACAACTCCTCCAAGGAAGGTTTCACTTCTTCCACCCGGTAGACGGAAAACCGATCCATCACCAGACTTTCCACCACCCGGGATGTCGCCTCCCGGTTCATTCCTTCGATCCAAAGATCCCCCTCTTCTACGGAAACCTGCCACCCCTGTTCCCGTAAGAAACGCTGGGCCTCTGCCGGATCCCCCACACCGAAGCGAACACGGGGCCGACTTTGTTTCTGAAGTTCTGCGATCGGCCCCTGAAAGATCAGTTCCCCTTGTTGGATGATCCCCACCTGTGTGGCCATCTGTTCCACTTCACTCAACAAGTGACTGGAGACCAACACCGAGACATCCTGCAGGCGGGGCAGCTCGACGATAAACTCCCGGATCTCCTGGATGCCGGCGGGGTCCAGTCCGTTGGTAGGCTCATCGAGGATCAAAAGATCCGGCTTCCCGAGGAGGGCTGAGGCGATTCCCAACCGTTGTTTCATCCCGAGGGAGTATTGTTTCACCTTTTTATCCGCTGCCTTGCGTAGACGCACCCGCTCCAGCACCTCATCGATTCGCCGCTTGGGCGCTCCCAGGAGTCGCCGGGTCACCTCGAGATTCTCCCGTCCCGTAAGATGGCCGTAGTAAGAGGGGGATTCCACCAGAGCCCCCACCCGACGCAGGATCTGTTTGCGGTTCTTCGCCAGAGGTTGACCAAACATTTCAACCTCTCCCGAGGTAGGACGGATCAGCCCCAGGAGCATTCGGATCGTTGTCGTTTTTCCTGCTCCATTAGGGCCGAGAAAACCGTACACTTCTCCTCGCCCCACCTTCAGATTGAGTCGGTTCACCACCGCCTGCGCCCCGTAGCGGCGGGTCAAATGGACCGTTTGCACCAATGTTTCCGACATTCTTTCCACCTCCTTCACCATCGTAGCGGGTAAAGGTGAAAGCTTCCGAAACACTACCTGAACGGTACCTTAACTTTTCGGGGGCAGGCGGATCTCCACCTGGGTGCCAGATCCCGGTTGACTCTCCACTTGGATCTCTCCTCCATGGGCTTCCACCAATTGCTTGGCAATGGCCATTCCCAGCCCCGTCCCTTGTTCCTGACCGGTGGAGGTGCCTCTGTAGTATCTGTCAAAGAGGCGGGCAACGCCTTCCTCATCCATCCCTAGCCCATCATCTTCCACACGGAACAACAGTCCGGCGTAAGTACATTCCTCTTGCTCTCCTCGAATCTGTAACGCGAGACGGATTCGGGTCCCCGGCGGGTTGTGGATAGCCGCATTGGCGATCAGATTATCCAACGCCCGCTTAAACCATGCCCCGTCCAGTGGATAGGTTACTCTCTCTTCAGGAACATCCAATTGGATTTCACAGTTCTCAAATCGGGGATCATTGGCCAGATCGATTGCGGACCGCCGGAGCAACTCCGCTACATTCACAGGCCGGAGTTGGAGTGGCAATGCCTCGTTTTTCAAACGGAAAGTCAGGCTCAAATCCTCTAACAATTGTTCCATATAATCCGATTTTTCCTGAATATATCCAGCGAATTGCCGCACTTCCGCCTCTGTCCATTGAAACCGGTCAGTTGCCAACAGGTCAGCGTACCCTTTGATACTGGAGAGAGGCGTCTTCAAATCATGGGATACCCCGGTGATCCACTCCTCCTGTGACTGTTCCAGGCGAGCCCGGGCTTCCTCGGTCTGTTTCAGGGATCCGGTCAAGGAATCCAGGGACTGGATCACCTCACGGTATACCCGGTAGGGCCTGTGTAGCTTCCCCTCCCCGGATCGGCTGACGGGACGCCCCCGTTTATCCTTCGGCTCCTGCAACTTCCCGTGGGACAGGTTTTTGAGCCAGTTCATCATATGGAGAATCGGAGAGCCCAACCGGCGACCGAAGAGGAAGGCGATGACCACCGTCATCAGCGCCCAGAGAAGAAAATAAATAAGTACCATCCGGTCGTAGGACTCCGGTTGCGACTCATCCGCCACAACCGGTTCAGCGAGCAACCAAGTCCAGTCCCGTCCGTCCCGCCGGTCATGCCAGTAATGAAAGCTATACTCTGATCTTCCCCGCTGTGACAAAACCTCAATCACTTCTCCCGCCGTCAGTCGGTCCGGTTGAGAGGCGGGACGGCGATAAGACCCCACTTCCCTTCCCCTCTCATCCAGCACCTGCAACCAGCCGCCGTTTCTGCGAACCTCCTTCTGGATCGGATCCGGAAGCTGGATCCGATTTCTCCGAATCACCGCAGACTCCGCCACCCGTATGAGGAGAGAATTCCTCTCCATTCCCAAGATCCAGGTCAACTTCTTTCCCTTCACACTACCGTACCAGGTGTGGAGATCCGGGTGGGAGGTCACAGTCTCCTTCATAGTGCTGGGGGAGTATCGCCGGGGAATTACCTTCGGGACACCCCGGCGATACACCTCCTCCCCTTTGTCATCCAAGATCTGCAGCCAGGCCGGCAGACGCTCCAGCTCCCGGATGCCTTCATCGGACAACCGGACCTGTTCTCCCTCCACCACCGTCGCTTTCTTCATATTTCGCAGCACATCCCCGATATAGGGGTTTTTCCCACCGGGAACATTAATCCCAAGATAAGTGGTGATCACCAGGAGGTAGAGAAAAAACATCCCTCCAAATAAAAGAAAGAGCCACAGCAGGAAACGCCAGGTCAGCCGGGCTTTAAGCGTCACGATGACGCCCCCTGTCCGTCGGGAGCAGTTTGTACCCCAAGCCTCTCACCGTGACCAAGTAGTGGGGAGTGGCTGGATTCGGCTCGATTTTCTCCCGCAGTCTACGGACGTGAACCATGACTGTGTTATCCTCTCCCAAACTCTCTTCTCCCCAGACCTGCTCATACAGCTGGGCTTTGCTGAAGATTCGATTGGGATGACGACAGAGAAAGGACAGCAGTTGAAGCTCCCTCGCCGGGCAAGGAATCACAGTCCCTTCCACAGTCAGTTGTCCCGCTCCCTCATCGACACGAAATCTTCCCCAATCATGGATCCGCGTTTCCACCTGAAACGGTTGTCCCGCCAATTGCTGACGGCGGAGCTGAGCTTTGACCCGGGCAGCCACCTCCAAGGGGTTGAAAGGTTTGGTAATATAATCGTCCCCCCCAATTCCCAGTCCCATCAGCTTGTCCAGATCGTTGGAACGGGCGGTTAAAAACAAGATCGGCACTGTGGTGAAGGAGCGCAGCCGACGACATACTTCAAAACCCTCCAAATCCGGAAGCATCACATCGAGTAAAACCAGATCCGGATTCCTTTCCCGGGCCAGACGGACGCCTTCCTCCCCGGTACGAGCGGTTAGGATCTTTTGAAATCCTTCCTTGCGCAATGTCACCTCCAGCATTTCCAGAAGGGAGGGCTCATCATCCACGAGTAAAAGAACAGCCATTTTACATCTCTCCGTTCCCATTCTATCGATTGGAATCAGTTCCAAACAAAAATAACCGCTGGCGAGAGCCGGCGGTCCCAGACAGAAGAAAAGTTGAAAAAGCAACCCCATCTCCCTTCATTCCATCTTAGCAGATGGTTCACCCTTATGCCTCCCGCACCACGGTGACGATTTTCCCATCTCTAGCCACCTCGGTCTCGGGAAACAGAGCCCGGGCCTCCTCAGCCAGAGATTCCCCCTCTGCCAAAGCATACCGGGAACTGATATGGGTGAGAATCAATCGCCTTGCTTGGGCAGCACAAGCGGTTTCCGCTGCCTGAAGCGTGGTGGAATGAAAATGTTCTCGGGCCAAGTCTTCCCGATCCTTTCCATAGGTGGCTTCATGGACGAGAAGATCCACATCCTGGGCCAACTTCACCGCTGCTGCAGTAGGACGGGTATCTCCCAGGATCGCCAACCGCCGCCCTCGCTTCGGAGCATCGAGATAATCCTTCCCATCTAGGGTCCGTCCATCCGATAACCGGACCTTTTTTCCTTCCTTCAGCTGACGATAGTGAGGGCCTGGCGCCACCCCCTCCCGCTTCAACAGGTCGCTACGCAAAGTCCCCGGACGCTCGGGCTCTTCGATCCGGTATCCGTAACAGGGGATCCCATGCTCCAGTTGGGCCACCTGAATCCGGACGCCATCGCAGATGAATTCCGATCCATCCTCCACTTCCTGAAATGTATAAGGATAGCGAAGATGTGTTCCGCTCACCTGCAAAGCCTTTTCCAGAAAGGCCTCCAACCCCAGCGGACCATAAATGGTGAGAGGGCGTTCGTCTTCCTGAAAGGAACGGGTTCCCAGCAGACCAGGCAGACCAAAAATATGATCTCCATGCAAATGCGTGATGAACAGCCGGCTCACCCGGGTCAGTTTGACTGTGGTGGAGAGAATCTGATGCTGGGTCCCCTCTCCGCAATCAAACAGCCAAGTGTCCCCGCTCCCCTCTGACCAGCGGAGAGCGATGGCCGACACATTCCGTTCCTTGGAAGGCGTCCCCGCTCCGGTTCCCAGGAAAATCAACTCCATCGATTTTTTCACCTCCTGCTCCAACCCCCAACACCCATCCAGGAAGGAAGTGGAATCAATCCCGTCGGGATGGAGTTTCACCACATTACCTTGAGTCTCTCCTCTTCCTATCTCAAGGCTTCAAACCATCGAGATTGAGTGCCTGAGTAAAATTGATATACCTATGGTATGCAAGGTTGCTTACCGCTTATTTTTCGGTTCATCCACAGCCTTGGCCCTGCCTCTTCTCATTTTTGTGCCATCGGATATTGGATCCCTTTCCATCCGTAGACTTGGATCAGCTGAAAAGTAGCATAAACGCCCTCTTTGTCTCTCCACATTCGATCGTATCGTTGCAAAACCTCCCGGATCATCCCCTTTTCCTGCACTGGGGAGACGGAATGTTCTCGGATCCGTGCTGCTCCCGCGCCCATGCTCCGCACTGCTGTCAGGAGATCCTTGGCAGAGGAGTGGGGAAGCCGTTGCCAACACTGCAAGAATCGGGGAGAGGAGATTCCCGCCTGTTCCAGTCGTCGGATCCATTCCCGTTCAGAATGAAAGGCACCCACCTGTCGGGAAGGGGGAAGCCCCATCTCCTTTTCAACGGCATCATAGATCCAAGCCAACTCCTGAAGTGTATCCGGACCAAAAGCAGAAAGAATCAGAAAACCACCGGGCCGAAGGGCATCTACCAGTCGTTGCAAAGTGATTTCCGGGTTTTGCAACCAATGGATGACAGCATTGGCAGCAATCAAATCATAGCATTCCTCACCCAGAGGATCTTCTTCTACATCTCCCACCCAATAACGGACCGGACTGCCTGTCCGCTCCATGGCAGTCGCCGCCATCTTGGGGGACAGGTCCATCCCAACCAGGCCTGTATCGGGGAAATATTCCGAGAGCAACTGGGTTAAATAGCCGGTTCCACACCCTACCTCCAGTATGCTCCTTGCTTCCACCCTGTTTTCTTCCAGCGTCTGTATGATCCGGTGGGCCATCCGTTGCTGAACCACAGCGTGCCTGTCGTATACTTCGGCCTGCCGGTTAAAAGTCAGAGCAATTCTTTTTTTCTCCAATCTCATTTCCAAAGGGCTCCTTCACTCGATCCTACGGAGCGAAGATCCGACACCGATCCCGATCAATGGCGTCTGACCGGTTGGGTTTCCCTCCGCTTCATCGATGATAGGTTCCTTTTCATCCTATCATATCGTTCAGCAAAAACGTTGTAAAAAATCCCTTTCTAGAAGTGTTGTGAACCCCTGCGTTTGCAGAGGGTCGGGATGGGGTTTTACATGTCGTTTTCGTGGTTCTATCGATCCAAAATCATTCCATGTGCAAGGGCCCAGGTACTGGGGATTACAGGACTGTTGATGAACCATCAAGTGGATGATGGGAAGAGCGAAACGATCCTTTCGCTCCTCCCATTGCCCCCATCGTAAAATATGGCTTGAGGGGACGAGGATGGTGGGACGGCTACGATCTCTTGCAAAGAACGCATAGCGAGACCCGGGAGCGGAAAGCGACCCTGGCGAGACTTGTGCCCTATGGGTGCAAAGGCTCTTCACCGCCCCACATCCCGACTTATTTCCTGTCTAAAATATGGCTAATCAACACGCCTGTGGGGATTACGTTTTTTCTCTCTTAGTAGAAATGATTTGAACATGTCGTCCTGGGTCAGCACCCACACTATTTTTTCACAAAAAAAATATGCCCCTTTTCAGGAGCACTTCCCTTCTCTCTCAATTGGGATCGCTGAGGATGATATGCATGGACTTAGCTGCCTGGATGCGTTGCCCATTCAATGTGATTTCAACATCTTGTGGCGCACCGATGGTAATCCAAAGCTCTGTCTTGGCGCCCTGTTCCAATTTGAAGGAATAACCTTCCCCGGATTGCAGAGTGAAATCTTTCAGGTAGCTGCCCTCAACCGCTTCTTTCTGATCCCGGATCTGAATCCAGCTGGAATCCTGGGCTTTAAACTGTAAGTCTACTGCAGCCGGTTCACTCAACTTATACTCGGAAAAACCGGCTCCCTGATTCACCGAAACCACCTGTGCCGACGACGAATTGTTGTTATTATCTGTTGAGGCGACATTGGTTTGGCCCTCTCCAGATGGCTGCGGTTTCTCTTGCACCTGTTCCTCTTCGTTCAGACTATTATAGGCCAGGACCGCGGTCATCGGAACCAGGACAATGGCTGCAAACACCGCAATACGAGCTGCCCAGGTTTTTGGGAGCTTAGCCACCCATTTGCCTACGCCCTTCGCCTTCGGTGAAATATCGATGGCTTTTCGTGCAGCGGTTCGTGACAAGTGCCCTTCCCCATCTTCCACCGGCGGTTGATAAGGAACTAGTGCACCGGTAGATCGTGAAGGCAAACCGCCGACAGGTTCGGGATATAGTTCCGATCCGGTATCCTCGGCGTAGGGGGATTCGGACATTCCTTCGATGGAATTTGCCGCAGTGTGACGCCCACTCCGTCTCAAAGGCCTCGGATTCCTGAAATCGGTTGAATCCGAACGGGTCCCCCACTCTCTATCGCCTACACCGGATTCCCCCACCGGGGTGGTACCGAAATCATTTCCCCCTGGAGCACCGGCAGGATATTCGGTATCAGAATCAGATGAAGGAACCTGAGTTTGTCCCCCCCGGTGAGAACCGGTATGACGGAGTGCAGGAAGTTGGCAAGTGACTTCTGTGTTTTTTCCCATCCGACTTCTGCCAGAATGGAGCCCTCCCTGCTGTGGATCAACAGACTCCTCGATCCCGGAATCCGAGAGCGAGGGAAGAGCCTTAGAGTGACGGGTCCGGTAAGGGTCATATTCCTCCTGATGACCATGACTAGAGGATGGTGCCGGAAGATTTGTGCTAGTGCCCATCGGTTCGGAATTTCGCCGATGGATCATTGTATTTTGAAAGTCTTGGGAACCTCCCCCCACAGGGTTCCAAGAGCCTGTCATCTGATTCATGGTCGCGGTGGAATCCAGTCCATTCCCATTCTCGCTGTTGTCACCCTCTGGAATCGGGCGATATCTCTTCAACAAATAGGTCGGTTCCAGACCCACGATTTTGGCATAGGCCCGAATATGAGACCGGACAAAGAAGGGACTGGAAATCTTATTAAAATCACCATTTTCCAATGCCCTCAGACTGACGATGTCTATCTTAGTTTGGTCCCTGATCTCATCCAGAGACAGACCGGCCTGCTCCCGGGCTTGTCTCAGCTGGTATCCGATCTCCTCCCACACAGAGACCACCTCCCGCATTTTTTCACAATCCGCTTGCTTAAGACTTTTCACGGCTAACCCGTTTACATCCTGTATAAATCGCGAGGTAATTATATAGGACTTTTGTGTTATCATTTAAGTCTGCTAGAGTATAAAACAAATCACTTGGACATTCAAGTCTATCTCTGGTGAGGAGGAACCGCCTTGAACTGGTTAAAACGCCTAGGTGCGAACATTTATTTCATCATCATCATAGGGCTCGCCCTGTTGTTACTCCTATTGGGGGGAGTGAAAGTGTTCGGAGGATAACGCCCGTAGTTTTGGCAGCGTCCCCCGCCAGTTGATCCCGCTTGTCCGAAGAGATTGTCTTCTATACTATAACACTTTGAATTCAACAAGGCACGAACATGGGAGAAGAACTGTTCATTGAGAGTAAAAAAAGTTTTTTATTTACTACCTTTAGTCGATAAATCGCAAACAAAACCAGTTGACAATCCACCAGGTTCCTTAATACGGAAGGAGGGAACCCTGATGCCCGCCGATGCTCCACCTTGATCAACACAATCTGGTAGTATTCGTCCACCAGCACGATTCTGGACACCAGCCCCTCCACTTCTGTCTCTCTTATAAAGTGGTTCTAAATAGTCTCCTGGTAACAAATTTGTTGAAATCGATGGCCCCAGAGCTGTTGATGAACCATAAAGTGGTTGAAGGGACGAAACAATCCTTTCGCTCTTCCCATTGCCCCTCATCGTAAAATCTCTTGAGGGGACGGAGATGGTGGGACGGATACGATCTCTTACAGAGAGCGCAAAGGCTCTTCACCGTCCTACTCCTACCTAAATTAGGGCTAATCAACACGCCTGCGATGGCCCCTCCTTTCTGCGTTATTCTCAGGATCCCGTTCTCCAGCGGTAGGGCTCCACCCGCCCTCTATAAAAAAACCCCCGAAATCCGGGGGGAGAAAAAATCAACGTACGCGAGTCGCCTTGACAAAGCCTTGATCCAACCAGGGGGTGCTCAATTTGTCGTAGCGTACACCACCAGGGCCCCAAGTGTGGAGCACTTTTCCATTTCCGGCGTAGATGGCCACGTGGCCGATTTGAGACTTGCCTCGCAATTTAAAGAAGAGCAAATCTCCTTTTTGCAATTGGTTACGAGGAACGTCCACGCCGACCTTGGATTGAGATCGGGACGAACGGGGAAGGTCGATACCATTCTGTTTAAAAACATGTTGGGTAAATGCTGAACAATCGAACTTGCCTTCCTTGGCATAATTGGCTCCCAATCGATACGGGGTTCCCATGAATTTTTCACCGGTAGCAATGATCTTGTCCCCAAAACTGCTATTCTGTTCCTCTTGAACAGGTTGCTGCGCATCGGGCGAAGGATTGGAAGGTTGGTTAGGTTGTGAAGATTCCGGCTTTGACGCCTCGGGTTTTTTAGCTTGGACCGATTTGACGAAGTTGTATTTGATACCTACCTGTTTGAAGATACTTTGGACGTCTGCCGAAGCGGCATGGGCTTGTCCCGCCGCAGGGGCCGCCGTTCCCAGCAGAAGAAACGCTGTTGACGTGAGCACCACTTTTTTCAATATTTTAGTGTTCCGCATCAAATCCTCCTTTGTTTAGCTGGTTTTTTCAAACTCAGGGACATACTAACACAGGATTCGGGTGATCTTGATTGTCAGATTTATGTAATTCAGCCTGATCAAAGGGATTGACTCCCGTTGACCGTCTCTAACGATTCTCCCCGAATCCCCAGAATATCAGGCCTTACCCCGCCCTACTCTTCCAAATATATCAGTGATTTTATGGCAATAAATAACTTTAAGACCATAATAAAGCATACTTGCATCCGCCTTCTTTTCAATATAATGGTCACACATGACGATAATCTGATGTCTTCGGTTGAAATGGCTTGTTTTTTGCATTATAGTTCGGAAAAGGAGCTTACATAATAAGATGAAACTGGCTCTGGGAGGATCCGGGAAGCTGCGAAGATGAACTCTTATCCCTTTTCATGAATCTCTTCTGTTTCCACCGGATCGGAAAAACACAGTTCACCCAAAGGAAAGAAGGGATACCGTGACACAACGTATCGCTGGAGTGGGAGCCGCTCCTGGACTGGCTATCGGACAGGCGGTCCGGTGGCGCAAAGAACAGCCCCGGATGGAATCCCGAAAGGTAGAGAATCCGGAACAGGAAGTCGCCCGCTTAGAGGAAGAAGTTTTTCAGGCCAAGGAACAACTTACCCGCCTGCGGGAAACCACCCGGGAGCGGATGGGAGACGAAGAAGCAGAGATCTTTGATGCCCATCTGGCATTTCTCGATGACCCAGCTTATATCGGCGAAATGAAGAATCGCATCCTCGACCGTAAACAAAATGCGGAATCCATCTGTCAAGAAGTAACCGAAGAGATGTCACAAATGATGGCTTCCCTACCCGATGAGTATATGCAAGCCCGGGCTGATGATATCCGGGATGTGGGGACTCGACTCCTTCTCCTGTTGTCCGGTCAGAAGCCCTTTGATCCTTCTTTGATCCAACCGGGGAGCGTCGTCATCGCCGAGGAACTAGCTCCATCGGATACTGCTCAATTCCCGCCAGGCATCGCTGCCATGGTCACTGCCCGAGGAAGCAAAACAGCCCACGCGGCGATCATGGCCCGAACCCTTGGCATTCCCGCCGTTCTCGGTCTGGGGAAAGATTTGAGCCAGATTCAAGAGGGAGAAACACTGATCGTCGATGGCGAAGAGGGGTACATTACCCTGCATCCCGATCCTGACACTTTGAAACAGACCCAGGAGCAGATCGACCAGGAGCAGCAACTCCGGGAAGCCGCTCTGCAAAAAGCGGACCAAGAAGCGGTCACCGCTGATGGGGAACAAATCCAAGTCTTTGCCAACATCGGCAGTCCGGCAGATGTGGATGGGGCTCTAAAAAACGGGGCCGAAGGCATCGGACTTTTCCGGACCGAATTTTTATATCTTGAAAATGACCATTGGCCGACAGAGGAAGAACAATATCAAGCTTATCGCCAAGTGTTGGAAGCCTTCGGGGATCGGCCCGTGGTGATCCGCACCCTAGATATCGGCGGCGACAAAGATCTGCCCTATGCTGACCTGCCGGAAGAAGAGAATCCTTTTTTGGGACACCGGGCCATCCGCTATTGTCTGTCCCAGCCGGAAATTTTCAAGACCCAGCTCCGTGCCCTCCTACGCGCCGGGGTTCATGGAAACCTTTGGATCATGTTCCCTATGGTGGAGAATCTCTCCGAGATCCGACAAGCAAAGACACTGTTAGAGGAATCTCGGAATGAATTGGAGACAGAGGGTGTCCAGACAGCGCGTAAATTGAAGACAGGCATCATGATCGAAGTGCCTGCGGCCGCTGTCATTGCCGATCTCTTGGCCAAAGAGGTGGACTTTATGAGCATCGGCACCAATGACTTGACCCAATACACCCTTGCCGCCGACCGGGGAAATGAACGAGTGGCCTCTCTGTATGACGCCGCCCACCCCGCTGTCCTCCGCCTGGTTCGCCAGACCTGCGACGCAGCCCGTCAAGAGGGGATCGTGGTTGGAATGTGCGGAGAGTTAGCCGGCGACCCCCGGATGAGTGAAATTTTGATCGGGCTCGGTTTGAACGAACTCTCCATGAGTGCTGGAACCATACCGGAAGTAAAAGAGAGGATCCGGCAGGTTCAAACCGAGGAAGCCCGCGAACTGGCAGACAAAGTCCTCGTCCAGCCCACGCCAGAGGAAGTCCGTTCCCTGGCGGAAAGAGCTTGAAGAAACTACTCACACCAAGAAACCCCCATCCGGTTACGGATGGGGGTTTCTTGGTACACAGAGAAGGGATCTGAAAGATACTTCACCCTGACTCAAAATAAATGAAGCGCCTCCAACCCGGAGGCGCTTGGATTTCAGTTGTTCAGATTACTTTTTGAACAGTCTGACTTGCGGTTCGGGTTGGGCTACCTCAATCGGCCCGTCACCACGTCGCATCACCTTTTCAAAGGCTTGCGTCGGCTTCAGCACATCCATCATGTAGCGAATCGCAACTGCCGGATCCACTCCATGACCACAAGTGTAACAATCCAGTGCGGCAAACCCTTTTTCAGGATAGGTGTGGACGGAAAGATGGCTCTCTGACAGAAGCACAAGAACCGTGGCTCCCTGTGGCTCGAAGTTCTGAGCCTGTGATGACAACACCGTGGCACCGCACTTCTCCGCAGCCACTTTCATATGCTTCTCCAGCAGAAGGGCATCGTTGAGCAGATCAAAATCGACACCCCAAGCATCCATGGCTACATGACGTCCGAAAGTGGAATATTCCATTCCTTCGGCCCCCTTCCTAGGAAATATGGTGTTCAGCCAATATTCCGCTAGGATCTGCTCATTCACCACGGGGGAAGGTTAGTCCATAGAGGTCCCAACCCTTTCAGTGAATCTTGGATCCTTCTAGCGCAATTTTGCAAGAATCAACTTACCACACTTTCCGATGGGGCGCAATCATTTTTTGCCGGTCAGGACTGTTGATAACCAGGAAAATGGATGGATGAAACTAAATCGACCTTTTGCTCTTCCCATTGCCCCCATCGTAAAATATGGCTTGAGGGGACGGGGTGGTGAGAGGGCTACGATCTCTTGCAAAGAACGCATAGCGAGACCCGGGAGCGGAAAGCGACCCTGGCGAGACTTGTGCCCTATGGGTGCAAAGACTCTTCACCTTCCCACCATCCCGACCTGTTTTCCTGCCTAAAATATAAGCTAATCAACACGCCTGTTTACCGGTATATTTTACGGGAAAGGCGCAAGAAAAAACCGCCACCGAGGTGGCGGAGAGTTCACATCCCCATGATATTGTATCCGGAGTCCACATGGATCACTTCTCCTGTGATTCCCCGAGCCATATGGCTGCCCAAAAATACGGCGGTATCCCCCACTTCGGAAGCATCGATCCCCCGGCGCAACGGAGAACGTTCTTCCACCACGTGAAGCATCGAGTTGAAATCCTTGACCCCCTTGGCGGCCAGGGTCCGGATTGGACCAGCGGATATGGCATTGACTCGGATATTATCTTGTCCCAGGTCATAAGCCAAATATTTCACGCTGGTTTCCAGAGCAGCTTTGGCGACACCCATCACATTATAGTTGGGGATGACCCGCTCAGCACCCATGTAGGTCATCGTAATGATGCTCCCGCCTTCTTTCATCAGCGGGCGAGCCGCGTTGGCTGTAGTAACCAGTGAGTAAGCACTGATATCCTGGGCCAGGGCATATCCGTCCCGAGAGGTTTCCACATAAGGGACCTCCAAATCCTCCTTCTTGGCGAAGGCAATGGCGTGAACCATGACATCCAGACCATCCCATTTCTGACCGATCGTATCAAAGAGGTGACGGACATCCTCGTCAGAGGTGACATCACAGGAGACACACAGAGAACCGGGCATCTCCTTATCCACCAAACCCTTTACCTTCTTTTCCAACCGTTCTCCCTGATAGGTGAATGCCAGCTCCGCTCCCTGTTCATGGAGCGCTTGGGCAATCGCCCAGGCGATGCTCCGCTGGTTAGCCACTCCCATGATGAGCGCCCGTTTACCTTCCATCAGTTTCATCGGGTGTTCCCCTTTCCTATGTAAGCTTTCGGATCGACCCAGCAAGATTAGTACCAGCTACTAAATCCATTTCAGCGTATCGGAAAAAACAAGGAATGTCAATGTCTCCTCCATCCTTCACCTGAAAGCGGAATTTCCAGGCTCACTCGTAGGGAAAATTGAATACAAAAATCCCCTCCCGTCAGGAGAGGATTTCCTCTTTTAGCCCAAATCGGCCTCCACCAGGGAGAGGGCCTCCTGATCTGCGATCAGGGTCACATCCTCATGTGAGCGAAGGATCGAAGCGGGGAGATCCGGAGTGATCTCTGTTTCCGTCAGCAGACGCTGGAGCACCGGAGCTTTCTTCGCTCCTGACGCGAGCAATAAAATACCGCGACTCTTGAGGATCGTCGCCATTCCCATCGTGATCGCATGGGTGGGTACCTGTTGTGGATCCTCAAAATGGATTTGGTTCGCCTGCCGGGTAGACTCGTCCAGTTGTACCACCTGAGTCTCACTGGAGAAGGGTGTTCCCGGCTCATTAAAGCCGATATGGCCGTTTACCCCGATCCCCAATAGTTGCAAATCGATTCCCCCAGCCTGTCGGATCATCTCCTCGTAACGGCGACATTCCGCCTCGGGTTTTTCTGCAGACCCATCGGGAAGATGTGTGTTCCCCTGGGGGATGTCCAGATGGCGAAACAGGTGCTGGTCCATGTAAGTATGGTAACTATGAGGATCATTGGCGGCCAACCCCACATACTCATCCAGATTGAACGTGGTCACTTGATGGTAGGAGGTTCCTTGTTCCTCATGGTCACGTACCAATTCCCGATAAGTCCCCTCAGGGGTACTCCCTGTAGCCAAACCGAGCACGGAGGCAGGATGTTGACGAACCACTGCAATGATTCTCCGGGCTGCCTCCCGGCTCAACTCCTCATAATCGGAAACAGCTACCACTTGGATCTTGGATTTCGATACCATATCGATTTCCCCTTCCTCAACCGCTGAAATCATGCTCATCCATACTTTATCATTCTAATTCAAGCACCCCACGACCGCAAATTCCTTGCAATGACCTCATTCCAAAATCATTTTTCAAATTAATTACATCACGGTTTCCCCTATTGATAAAACCTTCAATTGCTCCCTTGGCAGCTGGCGTTTTTTCCATTCACGCAGTAAACGCTCTAAGGCCTCGGGACCTGTGTCATCTGCCAATCGATATGCACCATAATGCATAGGAACAAATTGCTTCGCCTCTAATTCAATAAATGCCTTTACACTATCTTCAGGAGAAATATGCGAATCTGCCATAAACCATTCAGGTTCATAGGCACCAATTGGCATAAATACGATATCAATCATAAAACGTGCAGCTATTTCCTTAAAACCTGAGAAAAATCCTGTATCCCCCACAAAATAAAACGTTTTACTGGTAGTTTGAAATATCCACCCACCCCAATGGGAAGTATTCATATCGTTAAGCGACCTTCTTGTCCAGTGCTGAGCTGGTACAAAGTGAATTTTGATCCCTTCATATTCAAACGATTCCCACCAGCTCATTTCTCTTACATTTTGATAACCTTTTTTTATAAAAAGAGATTTCATCCCAATGGGAACAAAATAGTATGGATTTCCTTTTAGTTTTTTCAACGTCGGAAAATCAAGATGATCATAGTGACCATGTGAAATGACCACAACATCGATTTCTGGCAAATCTTCCAACGGAATTCCCGGTTCAGTTAATCGCTTCTGAAAACCCATTCGCTTCGCCCATACTGGATCAGTAAGTATATTAAGGCCATCAAGTTGAAACAAAAAAGTAGAATGTCCAATCCAGGTATAAGAAATTCGACTTCTGTTTTCCTTAATTTCTTGGATCCTTTTTTTTGAACATTGCGGTATATTTTCAGTTAAATCCTTCTTTTTACTTCGTCTTTCCTTCAGCCACTTTCGCATATCTCGAAACGTTTTCTTATTCGACACACCATTCAAATTAACATACCTTGTCTTCATAATTTCTCCTCTCGGACAGAGGGTCAAGTTCCGTTGTCCCAGTCCTTTCTATCAAATTTGACATAATGATTATCCTTTTATTTTTGGTGTCTATTTTTCTACGCTATAAACTATTTTATATCTTTTAATGCAGGTTGCTCTGCATTAAATACTCACTATTTATCATTCTCAGTCATGGCAGATATAAGTTTTTGCAAAGTATTATTTCTTTGCAGGCGTGTTGATTAGCCATATTTTAGGTGAGGAGATCGTGTTCACCCACGCGACCGTTGCCACCCGGCAAGGAAGTGAAATCTGGCCGCTCCCAATCTGACCATCGGGCAGGGGCAAATCCTTACGGAAGCAACACAGGGAAGATGTTGCCCCTAAACGCCCTCCCTCCAGATTCTCCGCTGGGTAGGATGGCAACCTTGCTATCGAGATTGTAGTGCCTGTGGTGCAAAGGTCGCTTTGGCAGCACACGACTCCCTTCCGCCGCCCATTTCCTGGTGAATCAACAGCCCTGATTTCTTTGGTTTCTTCTCCTCCCAGACTTTTAAATGCACCCCAAAAAGAAATTCCTGTTAATTATACTACTATTTGAAGAGATTTAAATGGAAAATGGCTGCATCTCTGCCCATCAGAAAAATTTCTCCTCCCTCTCGTCGGGGATGAAGTCTCTTTTTTTGCCATCACAACGGTTGTTTCTTTGTAATACCTAAAGGAATCTGGTCATCGATTTGGATGTCAGGTGTATCCCTGATGCGTGAGGTGTATGGGAATAGTTGAAGGTAGGGGTTCGGACGACTGGAAATCCTGTTAGCCAAGGTGGAGTCGGATCAGTGGTCCCACCAAGCGCAGGAGAATATGAGGCCCCTGTTGGATCTGGCCCGTCATCTGGGTACAGATCCCGTCGATCGATCTGAACATCCGGTCAATATGTTTGATCTCAGGCGTGTTGATTCGCCTTATTTTAGGAAGAGCCTTTGCGCTCCTTGCAATATCGTAGCCCTCCCACCCTTCCCATCCCCTCAAACCATATTTTACGATGGGGACAATGGGGAGAGCGAAAAGGTCGTTACGTTCCCATCACCCACTTTATCGTTCATCAACAGCCCTGGTTTGATCTGTATTGATCTGGAATGAAGTCCTAGTCGGAAACCAGGATCCTGCAGCGCGCTGAGGTCGCTGGCCCTGTCGACTCAGACCGTCTCCTTCCTCCCCAGGATGTCCCTATGCATCCGGTATTCCACCCCGCCTAGGATGACACCGGCCAACAGGGCCACCGGGAAACGGACATGGGAGCCGGGAAACAGAAACTGGCTTCCCCAGATGACAGCCACCATAAAGGAACCGCCAGCGAGGGTAGACAGGGGATTTCCCAGCAGGGGCAACACCCAACGGTCGGCAAAATGGCCCACCGTGGCCAGGAAGAGGACGACTCCCACCGGAGCCAGGATGGTAGAATAGCTCAATCCATCCAGCAACAGGTAAATTCCGTGTAGAACGGTCATATAGATCACCACTTTGAGAAGAAAGTTCACGTTCCATCCCTCCTCCTCTTAATATGCCTCCCATATACGCAGAAAACCGAAACCCTCCTTTCCCGAGAGACGGGAAAGGAGGGTTTCGGTTTTTCCTGTACGACTTCACCAGCCCGCCTTCGGGTGCCGTTTCAGAAAAACTTCCGGAAACAATAGCATGGGGGTCTCCTTTTGCAACGCATCCAATGCTTCTGTGACAATCAGAATAGAAAAGAAGCCGTGTGCCCGTTCATCCATGAGCAATCGTCCCCCGTGATCTTTGGCAAAGGCGAGAGCTCGTTCTGTCCCGTCCTGCAAACGGAAGCAGAAGATATAGGCGTCTTCCTGCCGGTCATACAACCAGACCCGCTGCGCTCCGCGAAAGGGAAGACGGACCTCCTCCTCCCACTCAGGCACATGGAGCATCAGCACATTTTTCTCGGCCAACTCCGCCCAGCTGCCATCCTCAGGAATGGCAGCCTCCGTGATTCGGGGTACATATCGTTCAGCCATGTCCTTCCCCTCTTTCTTCCCGCTTTCTATCTGTTTGCTCTAACAGATGGAGCAACAACGGGGTGATTCCGGTTAAATCCCATACCTCACGCTCCGCAGCAAATCGGGAGGCCGCATCTGCACCAGCTCCCACCACCAACGTGGGAACTGGATGAAAAGTGTGTGTATTCCTCCGCAAATCTTCGCTGTTCCCATGGTCACTAACCAACACCACTGTATCTTCTTCCCGTAAGCCAAGCACTACTTCGCCGAAAAACCGGTCGTACTCTCGGATCACTTGGCCCGCCAAGGTGGAATCCCGACGGTGACCTGCTAAGTCGGTCAGAAAAAACTCGTGGACCACCACGTCATAGTCCTTGCCGAGACCCAACAGGTGGCGGCCAGCCAGTTCCGGCTCGATCACGGGTACTTCCGGATTTTTCTCCACCAGGGAGCGTCGGGTTAGGTCATGGTGAACCGCACGTCCCTGTATCAGCCGATCCAACATCCGCAAGGGCTGACCCGAACTCAGCATCGTAGCAGTAGACACAGAGATCCATCCTCTGCGGGTTGTAGGAAGTTCAAAATAATCCTGAGAATAGCTGTTGGAAAAAGTAGCCTTCCATCCGCCGGCTTCCGCTTGGTGGTACAGGTTGTCCTGTTCCACCCATTCCCTCAATCGCCAAAAAGGCAACCCACGCTGATGCTCTCCCATCGCCTGGGGCCCATTGCGACCGGTAAAGATCGTCGCTTGCCCTGTCGCGCTCTGAGGCAGACCTTCCACTCCCAGCTTGGCATCTGTCGACAGGAGGAGGCTATTCTTCCCGTGGCCCCCCACGGCTTCCCCGATGAGAGGCATCCCGCCTAACGTCTGCTCTAGATGGGGAGTGGACTCCGTGTACCAGGGATTCCAATCGGCTCGCTCCCCGAGTCCCACCCCGTCGATAAACAACAAAAAGACCGACATCCCGCGCCTCCTTCCCGAACCCATCCTTGTCCTCACCATTGTATCACAGGAAACATCCCCCGGCCTTTGGTATAATACCTGTGTATCCTCAGGAACACGCCGAGGAGGGCAGTCCATGATTCAATACAATAACATGAGCCGGGAGGAATTGGAGCAAGAGATCCGGCGTCTGGAACTAGAAGAAAACCGGGCCCGCCGTTCCACCATGCCTGGAGAAGAAACGGTGATCCGACAAAAAATCAACTTTGCCAAGTCCTACCTGACCGATCCGGATACTATCCGGCCCGGGGAACGGTTTGCGGTTGAAGGAGACTCCCGCCTGTTTGAAGTGGAATATCTCAGAGGTGTGATGGCTTGGGGTCGGTGGCAAGATGAACAGATCCTCTCCGCCCTTCCCATCGGCATCTTGATACCGGCTTCCCCCTCATGATTGAGTTTTTGTCAGGAGGTAGAATGATGTCAGACTGGAATTTAACCGATGCTTACGGTGAGCAAAAAAGCGAAATCATTTCCTTGGAGCTGGAAGCTCAGTTATATGAACACCTGTTACAAGATCCCGACTTCACCTCACAGATCCAGGGACTCCGCAAAGAGATCTTTCGCCAAGTGGGAGTCTATCTGCCAGCGATCCGGATCCGTACCCTTTCCTCCATGGAACCCGGTTGTTATATGATCCGAGTACGCGGCAGGTCCGCCGCTGAAGGAGTTCTCAATCCGCCTCTCCGCTTTGCCGACCAACCCGGAGAGACCAAGTCGACTCCGGCAATTCATCCTCTGCAGCGGACTGAAGGCTGGTGGACCGAGGGGGCGGGAGAGACTTGTGCTGAAATCATCATCCGCCATGTCCGCTCCATCCTGAACCGGCGTCTGGATGATTTGATCACCTACGATTGGGCGACCCACTGGTTGAAGCAAGCCCAATCTCACAATCCAGAACTGGTGAAAGAGTTGGAATCCCGTCATCTGACCCCGGGTCTACTCTGGTCCGTGATGAAACAGCTGGCCAAGGAGAAAATCCCTCTCTCTCCCTTTGAGGAATTGTTGGAAATTATTTTGGAATATTACCTCACCCATCCCCATGAGGGGTACACTCCCCCGGAGTGGCACCAGCCCCATCCGGCAGAGATCGCCAAATATGTGGCCTCCAAAAACAAGGACCGTCGTCGCCGGGCCAGCCGACAGGAAGGGCAGGTTATCTGCTTTTCAAAGTAATAATCACTTCCGAATCCAGCAAGAAACGATCGTTTTCCTCAGGGCTGTTGATGAACCATTAATTGGATGATGGGAACGAAACGACCTTTTCGCCCTTCCATTGTCCCCATCGTAAAATATGGCTTGAGGGGAATGGGAAGGGTGGGACGGTTACAATCTCTTGCAAAGAGCGCATAGACTCTTCACCGTCCCACCATCCCGACCTGTTTTCTTACCTAAAATAGAGCGAATCAACAATCAACACGCCTGAGTTTTTCTATAAATCATCCAAGCCGGCGCCCGCATCACAAAAACCGCATCCCAGTCTAAAGGGTTGCGGTTTTTGTACGGTTAAAATCTTCACTTTTGGATCAGAACAGGGTATAGGCACCGGGGCCGGTCAGGGCGAGCCCAACAGCAACAGCGATGATAGCCACGTTATACTCAATCCCGCCTCCAGTGGCCCAGTACCCATTTTTACCGTGAACTTTGATGATCGCCACCAGCATGGTCACCACGAACAAGGCGCAACCTACAAGCATCCAAACCCCTGATGCCAGCAACAGCCCACCGACAAACTCTCCCAGTCCTCCCAACAGAGCCATCCATACACCGGGACGAATTCCGATGGATTCAAAAAATTGACCCGTTGCTTTCAATCCTTGACCTCCAAACCAGCCAAAAAGTTTTTGCGTTCCATGGGCGGCCATCGTCAGGCCAAATACCAAACGAATGATAAGAAGTCCTTCATCCATGAATCCATCCTCCTTTGAGTTATATATAGTTAGTCACTATATAAACGTAAACCACTTACCTTTAGTAATTAAAATAAAACAATCACTTACTTATTGTCAAGCCAATATGGTAAAATAGGGTTGGGAGTGGTCCAAATGTCAAATCAAGAACATCCCTGTACAACAAAACTGTGTCCCAAATTTGAGTTCGCTTTTACACTCCTGGGCAAACGTTGGACCGGACTTATCATCCGGGTATTATTGGATGGCCCTAAACGGTTTAAAGAGATCTCCACGATGATCCCCGGTATGAGCGACAAAATGCTGACAGAGCGGTTCAAAGAATTGGAAGCCGCCGGGGTCCTGACGCGGAACATCTTTCCACAGACCCCTGTCCGGATCGAATATGCTCTAACTGAAAAAGGAAAAGCATTAAAACCCGTAATGGACGAGGTTCAAATCTGGGCGGAGGAATGGTTGGACCCAGAGGACCTGTCCACAAATAAATAGGAGCCCGCTTGATTTAAAGAAGCGGGCTCTTTCCTTTGCTGGGGGTGTTGCCATGGGTAAGTTCTTTTCATTCGGGATTCTGTGGATGTTGACCGGAAATCCCTTGATCGCCCTGTTGATCCTGCTCGTTATCATCTATTTTCTGGACAGGCGCTTTGTTGGGATGTTTCCCAGTGTCACCCGCCCTTTCCGGCGAAACAGCCAACTTCGCAAGTTGAGACAGGCTCTCCAGCTCAATCCCCATCATACATCTAATAAAAGAGAACTAGCCCGTCTGCTCATGGAGAAAAAGCAGTTTCGACAAGCACTTCCCTACCTGGAGGAGGTACTGCAGGTGATCCCGGAATCCGACGAGATCCGGGCGGAAATCGGATTCTGTTGTCTGAAGTTGGGGGATTTGGAGCGAGGAGAACAGATGATGCTCGAGGCCCTGGAACAAAACCCCCGGGTCTACTACGGCGAACCCCATCTTCGTTTGGGAGAAGCCTTCAGCTCCTCTGATCAGGAAAAGTCCCTCTATCACTTGGATCAGTTTCGGGAGATCCAATCCTCTTCCAGTGAAGCCTACTATCGACTCGGCCGTTTGTATGCACAGATGGGCCGCCGGGAAGAAAGTCAAGAGGCATATCGCGAGGCGATCGCAATCTATCGCTCATTACCCAAATACAAAAAACGGACGGAACGCCCCTGGGCTCTGCGTTCCCGCTTCCGCCTGATTTTTTAGCCCTCTCCCCCCTTCAAGGGGGGATCTTTTTGAAAAAACAGTGGAATCATGCTTATCCAGTGAAGATTTCGACCATACTGGAGAACAGGAGGTGTGATGTCGGATGTATTACGTCATCATGGATTCGGAGAAATATCCCCTGTCCATTCTGCATGAAGACCAGTACTTTCAATGGTACAACCCGATGAAAAAAGACCATCGAGTGGAGTTTCGGGGATCGATGAACCAATGCTATTCCTATATCCAAAGGAAACGGATCGGTAAGACTCCCCTTATTTGACAGAATATTTTTTCGGGTCCACCCAAAAAAGCCACGGTATCAAGCCGTGGCTTTTTTTTTCATTTGGGTTACTGGGTCCTACGCTTCTTGCGAATCGGGGGAAGCAATTTATCTTTACGGACTGTTCGTTCCGGTTCCCATGTGGAAGGATCCTTTTCATCAAATTGTTCCAGAAACTTAATCACTTCCCGGGTGATCGGTGTAGGAGTAGAAGCTCCAGCAGTCACTCCGATATAGCTTTTTCCTTTTAACCATTCGAGGTCAATCTCTGTCACCTCATTCACCCGATGGGCCTCTACCCCCGCCACATCCCGCGCCACCTGAGCCAGCCGCCGGGAGTTGTTGCTCCGGGGGTCACCAACCACGATCACCATCTCTGTCTTTTTGGCCTGTTCAGCCACGGCTTCCTGCCGTTCCTGTGTCGCCAGACAGATTTCATTGACAATCTCGGCGTGGGGATACTTCTCCTTGATTTTTTTCATCAAATGACGGGTATCCCATTGACTCATCGTCGTCTGATTGGTGATCAGCACTTTTTCGGAATCCAGCTGAAGCCGTTGCACATCTTCCTCCGCTTCCACCAAGTGGACGTGATCCGGAGAGACTCCGATCGCCCCTTCCGGTTCAGGGTGCCCTTTTTTCCCGATATAGGCCACCTCGTAACCTTCTGCCACCTTCTCCTTGATCAGATCATGGGTACGGGTGACATCCGGACAGGTCGCATCCACCACGGTCAGCCCTTTTTCCCGCGCTCGCTGGCGTACTTCAGGGGAGACGCCGTGAGCGGTGAAAATCACCGTTCCCTGATCCACATCTTCCAGCAAGTCCAGCCGGTTTTTCCCGTCCAGAGTGACGATTCCATCCTCTTCAAATGCTTCCACCACATGACGGTTATGAACAATCATTCCCAAAATGTATATAGGACGGGGAAGATCCAGGTTCTTGGCTGCTTCACGGGCCAATACCATGGCATCCACCACCCCATAACAATAACCACGGGGGGTAATTCGCAACACGTCCATTCCAAAATCCCTCCCAGGCCCAGTCCGGGCCAGACAAAACATTCCCCGTTATTATAACGTACTTCCCTAAGTCTGACCAAGGTGACCGAGAACTGAGGGGAAATATAGGCACTTTTCTTAGGTACCGGTGTCTGGCCTTCCACATAGGATACAGTGTATCCGCCAACAAAGCGAAGGAGTGAGAACAACCGATGGGTGAAAAAAACCACGAGTCCCCCAAAAAACCGGTAGCACCTCTGCCCAAAATGCCAGAATACATGCCGAAAATGCCTAATTTACCCAGCTTCCCTAAGATGCCTGAGCACCACATTCCCCACAAGCCGAATTATTTTCATCATCATATTCCAAAGCACGTCCCGCATATGCACGGTCCCCATATGCCGGTCCCTCATCAGCCGATGATGAATCCCTGCAGTATGGATCCGCATATGATGTACCATCACATGAAGATGTGTCACCGAATGGAACGAAAAATGATGAAGAAGTACATGGAACACTGCGGCTGCCATCCCCATGAATCTTCCAGTAGTAGTTCCTCCAGCAGTTCTTCTTCCAGCTCCAGCTCCCATATGCACTTTGATCCCAAACATGGATTTCACCATTGGCATGGATGAGCTGAGGACAAACTTTTCGCCTCCCCTAGGGGAGGTTCATTTTTTTTTGTTTTTTCCTCGTTCCCGTATGTAAAGAACCATCAACACCATGCAGCTCACAATCATAAACAACAATAGCACATTGAACAATTCTGTGTCTGGCAATCGAGGGACCTCCCCTCAAGGTGGTCTAATCATCAAACATATACTACATTCCTGGAAGATTGTACAGGAAAAAGCCCCTTTCAGTTACAGATGAAGGAAAAGGGGCTGGATCTAAAAGGTTTGTGATTACCTGCCTTTGCAGACGATCGGGATGGAAGTTTTACATTCCGGCGCCAAAGACGCTCCATGTAAAACCCCATCCTCCCTGTGACAATATTTTCACAATATTTCGAGGGTCAGGGCTGCTGATGAACCACAAAATGGTCGGCGGAAGGGAGTCGTGTGCTGCCAAAGCGACCTTTGCACCATAGGTACTACAATTTGAAGTTAAGGATGCGCCACAGGCACTACAATCCAAAGGAGCTGAAACTCTAGATGAAGGTAGCACCACAGGCACTACAATCTCGATAGCAAGGTTGCCATCCTACCCAGCGGAGAAGTCTTACGAGAGGGCGTTTAGGGGCAATATCTTCCCTGTGTTTCTTCCGTAAGGCTTTGCCCCTGCCTGATGGTCAGATTTGGAGCGGCCAGTTTTCACTTCCTTGCCGGATGGCAATCCGAGCGTGGGTGAATACGATCTCCCCACCTAAAATATGGCTTGAGGGGACAGGGATCGTGGGAAAAATACGATCTCTTGCAAAAAACGCAGGCTAATCAACAGCCTGTTCGAGGATATGTCTCATCCATCCCTTACCGGGGTCAGACCTGTGTGACGTCTCCGATCACATCGCTCTAATCAAGGTCTTTCCAGGGTCGCAATGGAGCGATTCTTACCTCTTCGCCGAATACGGCGCGTCAGCTCTGCTGTCATCTCCCAGTAATGAAAAGGTGTGATCAAATAGATTCCATTGAACAATGAAACCGCTTCATCCAACAGCTCCTCAGCCAGCTCCACACCGATCTCCCTGCCTTTCGGTCCCTTCAAATCCTGCATTCGCTCCATCACCGATGCCGGAATTTTGACGCCAGGGAGTTCATGGTGAAGGAACAGAGCATTGCGGTGGCCGGTCAGGGGCATCACACCGATAAAGATCGGGATCGGAATTTGTCGGGTGGCTTCATGAACCCGTTGCAACGTCTCCACATCATAAATCGGCTGGGTCATAATAAAATCCGCTCCGGCCTCCACCTTTTTCTCCAAGCGGCGGATCGCCGCCTCGAGCCGGGAAACATGAGGGTTAAAAGCGGCTCCGACCACAAACCGTCCCCGTTGTCGCAAGGGCTTTCCCGAGAAGGAGATCCCTTCATTTAACTGCTTCACCATCCGAATCAGGTCAAAGGAGTTGACATCATAGATGGAGCTGGCCCCAGGTAGATCGCCGATCCGTGTGGGGTCTCCTGTCACCACTAAAATTTGATCGATGTCCAGTGCATGAAGCCCCATCAGATGGGACTGCTGTCCCAGCAGGTTTCGGTCCCGACAAGCGATATGCACCAGAGTCTCTACATGGGTCCGGCTTTTCAAGATCGAGGCGAGAGCCATATTGCTCATGCGAGGGGTGGCCATGGAATTGTCAGCGAGGGTGATCGCATCCGCACCTACCTGATGCAACATCTCCGCTCCATGGAGAAATTCTTCGATCTCGAGATCCTTGGGCGGATCAAACTCCACGATCACCGTCGTCTCCTTGCGAACCTGCTCCACCACGGTGGGCCGGGATCGCACTTGCAAGGGAAGTGAAACGACTTCTTCCTCTGGAATTTTCGGATTCACCCGGGGGATCGGGGCCAATCCTTGTAAGGCTTCTGCCACTTTGCGGATGTGCCCCGGGGTCGTTCCGCAACAGCCCCCAATCAGACGAGCCCCCTGTTCTCGCAAGGCTTTGGCCCGGCTTCCAAAATATTCAGGTGTGGATTCATATTGATATTCCCCGTCGCTCCCTCCCAAACGGCCAGCGTTGGGAAAAGCGGTAAGGATCAGCCCATCGGGAAGTACTGTTTTCTCCAAAGCCTGCTCCATTTGCAAAGGGCCGACGCGGCAATTGAGCCCTACCCCGTCCACCCCCTGCTTTTGTAGTTCGGAAAAAGCTTTCGTCAAGGGATGTCCATCCCGGGTTCTTCCCACCTCCAGCATGGTGAGCTGCGCCAGAATAGGGCGGTCGGTAAGGGGCCGGATCACCTCCAACGCCAGCAACAATTCCTCCAGATCAAAAAATGTCTCCAGAATGATTCCATCCACCCCACCGTAGAGGAGAGCAGTGGCCTGCTCTTCATATAGATCCCGATATTCCGCTGGAGACCAGCGGGGCACCCGGCCAGCATTGATGGAGCCGACAGCACCGGCCACATAAGCCTTGCCTTCCGCCGCCCGGCGGGCGATAGCAACAGATTCCCGATTGATCCGGCTCACCTTTCCTTCCAATCCGTAGCGAGAGAGACGTTCCCGATTAGCTCCGTAGGTGTTGGTTTCGATCAATCGGGCTCCTGCCTCCAGATACTGACGATGCACCTCTTCAATCCAGTCTGGTCGAGACAGAGAGAGTTCTTCTGCTATCATTCCGACGGGAATCCCCTGTTGATATAGATAGGTGGACATCGCCCCATCCCCCACCAGCAGAGAGTCTGTCAGGGCAGCCCTCAGATCCGAACGATGGGTCATTTCCTCTCCTCCTCTTTCACACGGCATTGAAATATCTCGCTTCGGGATGGGAGAAAACCATGGCCGATACCGACGCCTCCGGTTCCATCATGAATCCTTCAGTCAACTTCACTCCGATCCGCTCGGGGCGGATCAGGCGAAACAGTTTGGCTTGGTCTTCCAGATCGGGACAGGCTGGATAGCCAAAAGAGACCCGAATCCCTTGGTAGCGAGCAGAAAACCGCTGCCGCATCGTCATCTCCGGTGGATCGGGGAAGCCCCACCCGTCCCGCATCACATGGTGCAGTCTCTCGGCAAAAGCCTCCGCCAACTCCAAGGCCAAAGCCTGCACCATGTGAGAGCGCAGATAGTCGCCACTCTGCTTCCAGGCTTCCGCCCGCTCCCGAATCCCATGGCCCGCCGTCACGTTTAGAAAACCCACTGTGTCCACCACACCCGATTCCCGCGACCGCAAAAAGTCAGCCAGACACAGGTATGGAGATTTGCTCTGACGGGGAAAAGTGAAGGTTTCCAACACTTTCTCTCCAGCAAACTCCGGATCATAGATCTGGATGGTCTCCCCATCGGACTGAGCCGGAAAAAACTGATAGATTCCGTTGACGCTGAGTTCCCCCGCCCCTCGCAATTCGGCGATCATTTCGTCTAATTTCCGCTTCAGGTCTGTTGCCCGGGGATCGCCCTCTAACAGAAGTTGCTCTACATTTCCCTTCAAGCCTAGATGTTTGCCCAACAGCATCTGCTGGTTGATGTAGGGCTCCAAGTGGCTGAGGGGGTAATTTCGCAGGATGTGAGGACGATAATCCGGCGGAGAGTAGACCGGCGCCTCCCGGTTTACCGTGGAGACGTGGACAGAGGTAGCCACCCCGCCGCCTCCGGCCGCCTCCTGCACCGAAGTCCCCGAGCTACGGCTTTGTGCTTTCTCCTCCCGGTTCTGTTGCACTTCCACCACCAATTGCCGTCGTTTTTCACCATCCCGGAGCCGATTGGCCAACTCCAACCCATTCATGGCATCCTTGGCGTAGAGAACCAGTCCGTCATATTGAGGAGCGATCCGCTGATCGGTAAACTTTCGCGTCAAAGCCGCCCCACCCACCAGTACAGGCACATCCAAATGGGCCACCTTCATGTCCTGGGCGGTCAGCACCATCTGCTGAGCCGATTTGACCAACAGACCGGACAACCCCACCATATCCGGATTTTCCCGACGGCAAGCTTCTATCAGTCGCTCCGGAGGCACTTTGATCCCCAAATTGATCACATCATAACCGTTGTTGGACAAAATGATCTCCACCAGATTTTTCCCGATATCGTGAACATCCCCCTTCACTGTGGCCAATAGGATCTTTCCCTTGCTCTCCTGACTGGTTTTCTCCATGTGAGGCTCCAAAAAAGTGACCGATGTCTTCATCACTTCAGCGCTTTGGAGCACTTCTGCCACGATCAGCTGGTTATCATTGAACAGACGGCCCACCTCATCCATTCCTTTCATCAGGGGGCCGTTGATGATCTCTAGCGGTTTATACTTTTGCAATGCTTTTTCCAAATCGGGAATCAGCCCGTCTTTACTTCCCTCTACCACATATCGGGCTAAACGTTCTTCCAGAGGGAGACTCTGCACTTCTTCTTTCTGTGTCGGCTTCTTATCCCGGTAAAATCCAGCGAATTTCGCCAGAACATCGTCATAGTTTTCTTCGTTGGTTCCGAAGAGGAACAACTCCGCCTGTTTTCGCTCTGCTTCGGAAATCGAAGCGTAACGTTCCAACCGCTCTGTATTGACGATGGCATAGTCCAACCCCGCCCGGGTGCAATGATATAGACAGACCGCGTTCAACACTTCCCTGCCGGCGGTGGGCAAACCAAAGGAGACATTGGATACCCCGAGTATGGTGCTACATTTCGGCAATTCTTTCTTGATCCGACGGATGCCTTCAATGGTTTCTCCAGCAGCTCCGATATAAGCTCGGTCCCCCGTTCCCACAGGGAAGATCAGGGGATCGAAGATGATATCCTCCGGCGGAATGTGGTAATCGTTCACCAACAAGTCATAGGAGCGTCTGGCTATGGCCAGTTTTTGCTCCGCCCGGACAGCCATTCCCTCCTCGTCGATAGTACCTACGACCACGGCGGCTCCGTATCGGTGGATGAGCGGTACCACCTCCCGGAAACGGTCTTCTCCGTTTTCTAAGTTGATGGAATTGATGATCGCTTTTCCCTGGGAATACCTCAAGGCCCCCTCGATTACTTGGGGATCCGTGGAATCGATCATCAGAGGAACCTTCACTTGATTGACGGCAAACTGAAGGAACCCTTCCATATCCTCCAGCTCATCCCGGTCTGGGTCCGCCAAACAGATATCGATCACCTGGGCCCCTCCCTTCACTTGCCGCCGGGCGATTCCGGAAGCTTCCTCATACTTCCCCTCGCGGATCATGTCGCGAAACTTGCGGGAGCCAATCACATTGGTCCGCTCACCTACCAGAATCGGGCGGTTATCCTCCTCCAGAAAAAGGGGTTCAATCCCGGATACCGCAGGGGAATGGGCAGGATTGCAACGACGGGGCTCCTTGTCCGCCAGCGTTTCCGCGATCGCCTCGATGTGTTCCGGCGTCGTCCCGCAACACCCCCCGGCCACATTGATCCAACCCTGCTCGGCAAATCCAGCCAGTTTTTGTGCCAGGCCTCGTGGAGTCTCATGGTAGTGCCCCTCCTCATCGGGAAGTCCGGCATTGGGGTAACAACTCACTCCGCAATGGGCCAGCCCGGAAAGAGTCCGTAGGTGATCCCGCATGAATTCCGGACCCGTGGCGCAGTTCAACCCTACGGTCAGGGGATTTAAGTGTTGAATGGACAGATAGAAGGATTCCACGTTTTGCCCTGCCAACATCGTTCCCATGGGTTCAATGGTACCGGAGATCATCAGGGGCACTTCGCTACCCAATTGCGCAAAGGCTTGCCGAATCCCGATTCCCGCCGCCTTCACATTGAGGGTATCCTGGGAAGTCTCCAGCAACAGAAGATCGACTCCTCCTCGAATCAAACCTTGGGCTTGTTCCCGGTAGGAATCCACCAGCTGATCAAAGGTGACTCCCCCAGTGACAGAGAGGGTCTTAGTAGTGGGACCGAGAGCTCCCGCCACATAACGAGGATGATCCGGCGTAGTGTAGTCTGCGACCGCTTCTACTGCCAATCTCGCCGCCTGCCGGTTGATCTCCTCTGCCTGTTTCTGCAACCCATACTCCGCCAGCACCACCGGGGTCGCCCCAAAGGTGTTGGTTTCAATCACATCGGCTCCGGCCTGCAGATACTCTCGATGAATCCTCCGGATCAAGTCCGGTCGGGTCAAGTTGAGGTATTCGTTGCAACCGTCGTACTCTTCCCCTCCAAAATCTTCTGCTATTAATGCTGCCCCTTGCAATTGAGTGCCCATCGCTCCGTCAAGAACCAATATCTTCTCCTTCAGCCTTTGCTGGATCGGTTTTTTTCCAACTGTGCGGGTCATCCCTAGTTCACCCCTCAGAAAAGTAAAAAACCTTCCATCTCTCTGAGATGAAAGGTCCGCTATTTCCAATTCGGTCTCTCATCTGACAGAGATTTACTCTGCAGGAATTGGCACCACACCGCGCGCAAAATGCACAGTAGGTTGCCGGGCTTCATCGGGCCAGTCCCTCCGCCTCTCTTGATAAGAGAATCAAGTATTCGGTTGTGAGGATTGATTGTAAATCATCAATCCCTAAGTTTCCGTTAACTATAATAAATCGACTCATCCTTGTCAATATCTAGTTTGATCCAGGCATGTGGATTCGCTCAATGAGGGGGGATCCTATTCTTCCACGTTCCGCTCCTTAGCATCCTCTCAAATATTCATCAATGCGCCTCCCCACCCCTTGGATCAACTGTTGCAACTGTTGGGAGGCTTCGAGGGCGGAGGATCCGATGGTGGCAAAGTAGATCTTGATTTTCGGTTCCGTACCCGATGGACGCAGACAAATCCAGGCCCCCTCGGGGAGATGAAACTTAAGCATGTTTTCCTTTGGGAGCCCGTATAATCCCTGTGCAAAGTCCTCCATGCCAAGCAAGGGAACACCAGCGATTCTCTGAGGAGGATTCTGTCGCCAGTCCGCCATGATCTCCTGGATCTTCCGGGCCCCCTCCATCCCTTGCAATGTTCGGGTTTGCATGCCCTCCGCAAAGTAACCATAGGTTTGATACAATTCTTCCAGGACTACATATAAGCTTTTTCCTTGGCTTTGATACTCCGCCGCCGCTTCGGAGAGGAGCATCGCCGTCACCACGGCGTCTTTTTCCCGAGCATGGGTTCCAGCCAAATAGCCACAGCTCTCCTCATATCCGAAAATAAACTGATAGTCTCCGCTTCGCCTGAATTCCTCGATTTTTTGGCCAATATATTTAAAACCGGTTAAGGTATTAAACACCTCAACACCGTAAATCTGTGCAATCCGGGCTCCCATCTCCCCGGTGACCACAGTTTTGACCATGGCTCCCTTAGGCGGCAGGGTTCCCCTTTTCTTCATGGTGGAGAGAAGGTAATGAAAAATTAAGACCCCAGTCTGATTTCCCGTCAGAGGGGTATACCCTCCTTTTCCGTCTGAGATGGCAACCCCGATCCGATCCGCGTCGGGGTCAGTCCCGATCACCAGATCTGCCTCCATCTGCTCCGCCAGCCGGATCGCCTTTGCAAGCACCTTCGGATCTTCCGGATTGGGAGTTTCCACGGTGGAAAAGAGGGGATCCGATTCCTCCTGTTCTTTCACAACGTAGACCCGTTCAAACCCGGTCCGCTGCAAAACCTGCCGGACGGGCAGATTCCCGCTTCCATGAAGCGGGGTGTATACGATGCCTAGTCGTTGCTTGATAGGCCTTGTTCCCTCTGGTTGCACGCTGACGGAGGTGACCGCTTCCAGATAGGCCTCATCCACCTCATCCCCGATCCACTCCAGCCACTGGTTCTCTTCCGCTTCCTTGCGGGTCATTTTTTGGATGTCGGCGAAGGAGTGGATCTGCCGAATCCATGAGAGGACTTGTGCAGCGGCCTCAGGGAGAAGCTGCCCTCCTTCCCTGCCGTATACTTTATAACCGTTATAAGGGGCCGGGTTGTGACTGGCAGTGATGACAATCCCTGCCGTCGTCTGTAAATATCGGACGGCAAAAGACAGCTCCGGGGTGGGTCTCATCTCCTTGAACAATTTTGTGCGAATCCCGTTTCCGGCCAGTACCAACGCCGCCTCCAAGGCAAACTCCGCAGAATGGCGTCTGGAGTCATAGGCGATCACTGCCGAAGGGGAGTTCTCCAGTTGCAAGAGATACTGGGCCAGACCCTGTGTGGCTTTCCCCACGGTATACCGGTTGATCCGGTTGCTGCCTGCTCCCATCAGCCCCCGTAAACCTCCCGTGCCAAACTCCAGGTCTTTGTGGAAACGGTCCATCACTTCTTTTGGATCCTGTGCAATGCTGCACAGCTCATCCTTGGTTTCCTGGTCGATCACCGGATCCTTCAACCAAAGCTCCAACAGGTCTTCCGCCTGACGTTCCCGTGTCATGTCGATCCTCCTCACAGAATCAGATGCACTCTGTTGATCGATCTCCACTCTTCCCATCTACATTGTGATTTACATCGATCTTGGACGGTTGGGGTCGGCTTTTACATTCCGCCAAAATCGCTCCATGTGAAACCCAGCCCCTGTAATGACTTTTTCACAACACTTCTAGTGTGCCTTCAATCCACTTTGATCTTGTTTTTGTCCTGGCATTCAAGAGGGTACAAGTCTCGCCGGAAGGACTCTTCCCTTCCCTGGCGAGACTTGTACCCAAGGAGTCTCCGTCGAGACGGAGGTTGGGTTTCACATTTCAGTACCCAAGTTCTAACAAGGCAAAGTCACTCCATGTGAAGACCCGCCCTCCCGGTGAAGGCAGGCGTGTTGATTAGCCATATTTTTGGCAGGAAAACAGGTCGGGATGGTGGGACGGCTACGATCTCTTGCAAAGAGCGCAAAGGCTCTCCACCGTCCCACCATCCCCGTCCCCTCAAGCGATATTTTACGATGGGGGTAATAGGAAGAGCGAAAGGTCAATTTCGTTTCCATCACCCATTTCCTGGTTAATCAACAGCCCTGCGGTGAATGTTTTTTCCATCACCTTTAGACGACCTAGGATGATTTCAGCGTCACTTCCAGGATCCCATCCCCTGGTTCAGCCGCTTCCACCGACTTGGCCTCCAGATGGTCCACACGATCCATATTGAGGATCACCATGGGGGTCACGGTGCTTTTCGCCTGTTCCTGGACGGTTTCCAACGAAAAGCGAATCAAAGGCTGACCGGTCTTCACCTGCTCCCCTTCCTTCACTTCGGCAGTAAACCCTTTTCCTTCCATGGACACCGTTTCCAAACCGATATGAAGCAACACTTCCAGGCCTTCCACCGTGCGGAGGCTAACAGCGTGCTTGGTATGAAAGATTTGGACCACTTCCCCATCCACCGGAGAGCAGAGTATCCCTTCCGCCGGTTCCATGGCGATCCCATCCCCCATCATTTTTTCAGAAAAAATAGGATCCGGCACTTGATTTAGCGAGATCACCTTTCCCTTCAAGGGAGCAGCCAAAAGCAGTGTTTTCTCTTTTTTCCCGAACAAATTGCGAAACATCGATATTCACTCCTTTGTTGTTGTAAGGTTTCCATGGAGTTAGCCTGTGATTCCCCCCTAAAATCACTTCCCCATCCACAAGTATCTTCCTCCCCCAGGCGGATCGTCACTATCGAGAGAAGTTGAAAACTTTTTGAAACAGAGAATCAAACAGGAATTAATCATCCCTTAAAAAACCATACTGATACATGTGTTATCTTTTTAGTACAAAAGACCGAAAGGGGTGTAGGTTTCAAATGACTTCCATCGATATTGGAGTGCTCAGTTTTATTGTGGGTACCCTGTTGTTCACCGGAATCTGGTACCTGAAAGAACAGGCTGAACTGCCCAAATCCCCTGCCCCCAAACCGCCACGCTCCACTGGAGAGCCAACCGGTCTCACTTATCGATAGAAAAAGCGATCAACCACTCAGATATTGGATCCACTGATGCCCCATCCCACTCATCTTAAGAATATACTAAATCACTCCACTCAAAAAAGCCTTTCTTTTTTTTATTCAGACAAAACTCCTCGCCTCTACTGTCCAATCCCTTTCGCAACCGTTATACTTAAAGAAAACCTTAGGGATGAGGTGATCACCTTGCCCACACCTGTCAGGGAAGAATCGAGAGACCAGCTTTCGGTGGAACTTCGAATGATCGAACGATGGGAAGAAGAACAGAAAGACCTGTGGTTCTGGGAAAAGATCGGTCGTCTTCCCTTCGCTCTGCTGGACCGGATCACCCCCCGGATTCTTCGCGACTGGATCGGTCAGCTCTTGGATGAACTCGGCGCCTATATCCAGACCGGGGGCCGCTACCTGATCAACCAGCATGCCATGCTCGACCGGCTGTCCCAAGAGACTGGACAACCTTCCGGTTCTATTGGTCTCTCCCAAGTTCCATACTTGCCTCTGACAGTTATGGACCACGTAGCGGAGGACTTACAAAAATCCCGAGCAGAAGTAGCCAAATATCAGGGGGCCACCACCGGGGTGGGCGGCTTCCTGACACTTGCCATCGATATCCCGGTTCTCCTCGGTCTCTCCCTGAAAACGGCCCAAGAAATGGCGCTGGTTCACGGTTACGATCCACGGGAAAAGAAAGAACGCATCTTTATCGTTCAGTGCCTCCAGTTTGCCTCTGCTGATTATGTGGGAAAACAAGCCATTCTCAAAAACCTGTCCTCTTTTCACCTAAAGGACGCCGAACGGGAGTCCATCTCCCAGTTGCAAGGATGGCATGAAGTGATCGCTACCTACCGGGATCACTTGGGCTGGAAAAAGCTGTTCCAGCTCGTCCCCATCGCCGGCATCCTCTTCGGTGCTTGGATCAACAAAGCCGCCGTGGGAAACGTGGCGGAAGTCACTCGGATGCTTTATCGCAAACGCCGGATTCTGGAAAAGCTGGAGTCCATAGAGTCCTGAACCAATCACTGCGGAGAAGGTCCGCAGTGATTTTTTAGCGTGGGGATTGGCTCTATTTGGGGTGGGACGGATCGAACTCTGACTCCTTCTCTCTAACAATTTCCCATAAATTATAAAAATTGCTATAATAAAGGGGATTACTTTGAGGGAGGCTGTAAAATGATACGGAAGCGTTTCCTTATCGCGTTGTCGGCGGTGCTTTTGATCACAGGGGGTTTGATCAACAGCTTTTCATTTGCTGATGCTAAAGGGACAAGCCCTGCCAAAGGGGCCCACCACCGTACCAAAAATGTGATCCTGTTGATCGGTGACGGCATGGGGCCGGTCTATACGACAGCTTACCGTTACTACCAGGACGATCCGCGATCGAAATATGTGAGAAAGACGATCTTTGACAAACATTTTGTCGGGATGCAAACCACCTATGCTTGGGATCCAGACGAAAACATCACCGATTCCGCATCTGCGGCCACAGCGATCGCTTCCGGAGTAAAAACATACAATGCAGCCATCTCCGTGGATCTCGACGGACAACCTGTGGAGACTGTGCTGGAGCGGGCTAAATCCTTGGGCAAGTCCACCGGCCTCGTCGCCACTTCACAGATCAACCATGCCACTCCTGCTGCCTTTGCCGCTCACAATGAATCGCGACAAAACTACCACGCAATCGCAGACGAATATTATGATGAACGCATCGGCGGAAAGCACAAAGTGGATGTGATGCTCGGCGGCGGCACCGATTATTTTATCCGGGAGGATCGTAATCTGGTCAAACAGTTTCAACAGGATGGGTACGACTATGTGACCACGAAGTCGGAACTTTGGAAAAGCAAGAACGACAAGCTCTTGGGATTATTTGCAGAAGTAGGGCTACCGAAAAGAATCGACCGTACCGATGAGACTCCCGCATTGAAGGAGATGACCCAAGCCGCACTTCAGCGGCTCAGCAAAAACAAAAAAGGCTTCTTCCTCATGGTGGAAGGGAGCCAGATCGATTGGGCCGGGCATGACAACGATGTGGTCGGAACCATGAGCGAAATGGAGGATTTTGCCCAAGCGTTACAGACTGCAATCCAATTCGCCAAAAAAGACAAGCAAACATTGGTCATCGCCACGGCAGACCATTCCACTGGGGGTCTCTCCATCGGCAGTGACGGGAAGTATGTGTGGAATACTGAACCTATCAAACAAGCCCGACGCACACCAGAGTTTATGGCGAATCAGATCGTCAACGGCGCGGACGTGGAAAAAACCTTGAATCGCTACATCGGCTTCGATTTGACAAATAAAGAACTACAGAGCGTCCGTGAGGCGAGTGATTCCGGAAAAGCCTCCACTGTACAAAAGGCCATCTCCCACATCTTCGATGTCCGTTCCAACACCGGATGGACCACCTCCGGACATACTGGGGATGATGTGGAAGTATTCGCCTTCGGCAAAGGAAAAGAGCGGTTAGCCGGCCGCATCGACAACACGGACATCGCCCATCGCATCTTTGACATCTGGAAACGGTAAATGAAAGAATGCAAGCGGCCCCTCACCCAATCTAAAGGGTGGGGGGCCGAGCGGCAATAAGTGAGCAAATGTTCGATTTTCAGGCGTGTTGATGAACCATATAGTGGATGATGGGAACAAAACGACCCTTTCGCTCTTCCCATTGCCCCCATCGTAAAATATTGCCTGAGGGACGGGGATGGTGGGATGGTTGGAAGGAATAAACCCAGTCCAGCAGCTAAGAGCAGACAGACCCCATAAATCCACGCTCGATTTTTTCCAATGGCTCTCTTGTGATCAGGAAGATCCCCCCTTTTTGAGAACTTAATCCATCGACTTAAGGATCGGTGAGTCGCCTCCCAGCCCTTGCTCTCTCCATGATTCTTCTATTTAGAGAAAATCCCTTTTTTCCCTCAAAAAAAACATCCTTCCCTCAAAGTTTGAGAGAAGGATGGATGATGGTGGAGCATAGCGGGCTCGAACCGCTGACCTCTACACTGCCAGTGTAGCGCTCTCCCAGCTGAGCTAATGCCCCAAAATTAATTTGGCAACAAAATTAATCATATAGCTTGTTCATCCATTTGTCAAGGGCTCCATAAAAAAAAGGGCGGTTCGCCCTTTCATCCACATCAAATCATTTCAAATCCAAGGTGTCGCGCATTTTTTGTCCGATTCGCTCCCGCTCCGCCTCGGATACTTGGTAGTAATAAGTCCCATTGATTTTGGTACCCGTTCCCTTTACCTCTAGAGTCTCCATCTGTCGGGTGGCACTTCGATAATCGATAGCCATCTGTTGCAGTTCCTCAGGGGAGATATTTGTTTTCACTTGGTTGTCCAGATTTTCCAAGAGCGAAGAAAGGTCCATCAAGATCGACGGCTTGGCCGCCTTGGCAATCACTGCTTTCAACACCTGGCGCTGACGGTCATTTCTGCCCAAGTCCCCCCGCGGGTCTTCATAACGCATCCGGGTATACATCAGTGCTTCTTCTCCATTCAGGTGAATCTGTCCCTCTGGGAAGGGAGTCCCTTTGTAATCAAAGGCGAAGGGATTATTCACATCCACTCCATCCAAGGTATCAATAATATCAGCAAATCCCTTCATATTTACTTTGATATAGTAATCGATAGGTACCTTCAAAAAGCTTTCCACCGTCTCCACGGCCATGGGCACTCCACCGAAAGCAAAAGCATGGTTCATTTTGTCCTGGCTCCCCCTGCCTGCGATCTCTGTCCGGGTGTCTCGGGGGATGTTGAACATCAGTGAGCTGTCGGTCCGTGGATTCACAGTGAGAATCACCATCGTGTCACTGCGTCCCTTGTCCCCTTTCCGCTCATCCACCCCCATGATCAGGATGGAGATGGGGTCCTGTCTGTGAACCGAGACTTCTTTCTCACGCAGTTCCGATTTTTTCTGTGCCTTCGGTTCATAGATCTGAGAGGCTGTCTCTTTCATGGAAGAATAGAGGTACCAACCATATCCCCCCGCTCCTCCTACAACCAGCAGAAATACCACACAAAAAATCTTGAACCATTTCATGGCATAAGACTCCTTTGAGTTCGGATTCGATCATCTTATTATACCGAAACAACGAAGATTCTCCCTTTTTTGATCGAGAAGCCCCCTGCTCGTTTCGCAAGGTGGACTTCGCACTCCTCAACAGACAGGTCCAAAGATCAGAGCGGTTGATTCGGGTGTTCTTAGGCGTGTTGATTGGCCCTATTTTAGGTAGGAAACCAGGTCGGGATGGTGGCAAGAGATCGTAGCCCTCCCACCCTCCCCGTCCCCTCAAGCCATATTTTACGATGGGGGCAATGGGAAGAGCGAAAGGTCAATTTTATTTCCTCCACCTATTTCCTGGTTAATCAACAGCCCTGATTTCAGGCTTTATTTCTTTAGCAGATTGTTTCACTTCAGCAGGAATTTGAAGTGGCCTCTTCCTTTCTCGTACCTCGGTTTTAAAATCCAGCTCCGTTGTCAAATGAAAGCCATCCATCACCACTTCGGCATCCACCTTCCGTTCCAGCCGAATCGGTCGGAAGGTCTCTGCGTCCAGCCGGATCGTCTGTTGGATGCGTTTGACCTGGAGATGATCCTTCCATTTCACGAGGCCCGGCGAGGTATCCATCACAGCCAGTTCTTTATGACCCCACCAGACTTGACGGATATAGGAAGCGATGCTCTCTCCCGTCCACTCCATCTGCAAGAGATAATCTCCCTGCTGTTGAGTGAGGGCCCAATCTTCACCTAGTAATCTCAACTGTTTCAACAGTCGTTTCGGATCATGGGGATGGATGAGATCCAAGGCCATTCCCTCTGTCCCTTTGGCGGAGATCTTTTCCCACCGGTCCCCCTCGGGATCTTTGAGATACATGGCTCGGTGATTCAAGTAGATCTCTTCAGATGGAGACCCCTCCCCCAGGGAAACGATGTGGAAACGGTCCGGTGCGTATCCGGCCTCTGTCCACATTTTCTGACGGATCTCACTGTGTGAGGACTTATTTTTAGGATGGGTTCGGTTTTTTTGCTTCCCTTCGGTTATATATTCCAAGCCCTGAACTTGATTCAGATGAGCGTAGGCCTGATCTAGCATGGCCGCCGCCTTCTGAGCGGAATTCCTCTCTCCCTTCGCCTCGGTTTTTTCGCTTCCACATCCGGTGAGAGCTGACACAACCAGCGCGATCACCAGGATGAAAGCCTCTCTTCTTGCCATATGCTCCGCCCCTTTTCGATGAGCTCTCTCTTGAATATAGCAAAGGATTGTTTCCGCGTCGTCACCCCATCGAACTTTTATACAAAAAAACAACACCCGGAAGTTCGGGTGTACAGAATTTCACCTACTTTGAGAGAGCAGCTGCTGAACACGGGCTTGCAAGTGATCCTCCGCTCCGCGAAGGACCTCCCTCCGCCGTTCCCACTCCTGCCGGTCGGCATCTAACCGCTCTTGCCGATTCTTCAACATTCGCCGAGTTTCTCGAGGGTGAGGGCCTCCTCGGCACTGGCGGACATCGATAAAATATCGTGGGTCACAGATCTCCGCCCATTTCTCCTCTGGGAAGGGAATTTCCTTGCCGATCCTCTCTTCCACTGCCTCCCGTAACCACTCCGGTTCGATCCGATGCCTCTGTTCTCGGAAAGCACGGTGAGCCACCTGGGAAGCGATCTGGTGCGCCCTACGGAAGGGGAGTCCCCCTTCCCGAACCCAAGTGTCGGCCAATTCAGTGACGGTAATCCATCCTTCCCCGGCACGACGTCTCATCTCTTCCTGATTCACTTCCATGGTGCTGATCACAGCAGTCATCAGCTTCAGCACCCGATTGCTCTTGTCGATAGCCCGATATAGATGGGGCTGCAAATCATCTTCTGTATCGACGATATCCCCAAAAGGGGTATTGTGAATCATTGTGCAAACCGCCTGGGCATCAGCAATAGCACTGCTGGCGAGAGAGCGGGAATGCTCCACGGAGACCGGATTTCGTTTCTGAGGCATGATGCTGCTGATTTGGACATAGGGATCCGCCACCTGCAGAAAGTTAAATTCCTGGGTACAGAATTGGAGCAACTCCTGGATCCAACGCCCTGCATCCGTCATGAGCAGGATCAGAGCCGTCGCGGTTTCCAACAGATCATCCGCTCCAGCGATGGCATCATAGGAGTTTTCCACCAGCTCTTCAAAACCCAGAAACGCCTGCACCGACTCCCGGCTGATCTTGAATCCGGTGGTGGTGAGTGCTGCCGCTCCCAGGGGACTGCGGTTGACCGTCTGATAAGCGGACCACAACCGGCGGGTGTCTCGTTCCGTCACATCATGAACTGCGAGCAAATAATGGCCCAAGGTAGTGGGTTGGGCGGGTTGGGTATGGGTGTAGGCGGGCATCACCGTCTCCAGGTGTTCTCCCCCCACCTCCAGCAGAGCTTCCCGTAACCTCTGCACCCTCCAGATCACTTCCAACAGTTGTTCCCGCAACACCAGCCGATACATAGCCACTCCCATGTCATTGCGGCTGCGGGCGATATGCATATTGCCCGCAGCTTCTTCCCCGATCTCTTCGCCCAGCAGACCTTCCACCATGAAAAACAGGTCCTCATACCGAGGATCGTAGTGGAGCTGGGATGGATCCAACCCCGCCAAGATTTCCACACCCCGGAGAATCTTCCCCGCCTCCTGTGCAGACAGAATCCCCTGGTCACACAGCATCAGCACATGGGCACGGTGAATCTGAAATTGAGCTTTGAAGAGATAGTCCCTCTGATCGTTAAACACCGGCTTCAACAAGCAATCCACATAAGTCTTGCCGGGAAAGACCGTTCCATCTCGCTGCTGGATCTCTTCCCTGGTTCCCAATTTGGCCCCTCCTTTGCGTCAAAGCGTATTCTCCGCCTTCACTCCGAAAAAACGCTGGGAAATCCAGAGGACACCTGCGATCAGGAGTATTTGATACACTGCATAGGCCGACGCCTGCCCCAGGTTGAACATCCGGAGTTGATTCATGATTTCGATGGAGATGGGACGGTTCGCAAGGGTATAGAGCATCACCGATGAGACAAACTCCCCTACTGCTGTCACAAAGGCGAGCAGAGTCCCAGCCAAGATTCCCGGCAGGATTACCGGCAAAACCACTCTGCGGAAGGCGGTAAACCAGCGGGCCCCTAAATTGCGAGCCGCCTCTTCCAGAGAGTCATCCAACTGCTCCAGAGCGGCATGGGTGGAACGAACCACCAGCGGGATGTGCCGTACAAAGTAGGCCAGGGGCAGAATCCAGAAGGTACCCACCAGGATGCGACCCCAAGTGAAGGGAGTGGGTACGTTAAAGGCCAGGATCAGGTTCATCGCCACCACGGTAGCCGGCAAAGCCCAGGGTAACATCACCAAAATATCCAGCAGGTTTTTTCCCTTGAATTTCCGTTTAGCCAGTACATAGGAAGTTAACACACCGAACAGTAAATTCCCTGCCGTGGCCAAGGTCGCCATCCATAGACTGTTGCGGACAGGCTCCCAGATCCGGGGATCTTCCATCAATAACCGATAGTTTTCCAGACTAAACTGGGTGGGATAGGTCTGCCAGGTCCAGCTACCCTCTGGAACCAGGGAGAGAATCACCAGGGTCACATGGGGAAGAAGGAGCAGGATCACCCCCAGCACCCCTGCAATCACTAGCGGCCATTTTACCCAGGGATTGCGAACCTCCCGCCGATGGTGACTCACTCCTTTTTCCAACATCCGATAATCCCGCCGTCCTTGGTACCAACGCATAAACAGCAGAAAGGAGATGGAGATGACAGACAAGATCACCGACTGGGCAGCGGCCATATCCAGATTGCCATTGATCTTGGAAAAGTAGATCTGCAGACTGAGGACGCGAAACCCGCCAGCGAGCAGAAAAGGAGCAGAAAAGGAGGCCATGGAAGTCATAAAGACCAAGAGAGAGGCCGCTACCAATGCCGGAGTCAGCAAGGGCAAGATCACACTTCGAAACCTTCTCCAAGGACCGGCCCCCAGGTTGGCTGCGGCTTCTTCCAGGGCGGGATGGATTCCCCGGATAGCAGAGGAGACCGTCATATAGAAATAAACATACATGGTGTAGGCGTGAACCAACAGAATACCTGCCACCCCTCGCAGCTGAAAGGGCGGCTTTTGCAAACCGAAGAGTTCTTGTAAGAAACGGGTCACCAGACCCGACTCCCCATATAGAAACATAAAGGCCATCACCCCGACCAGGGACGGCAACACCATTGGCAAAATCGCCGCCGATGCGAACAGACGACGTCCAGGAAAGTCGTACCGGTTGAAAATCAGCGCCAAGGGAACACCGATCAGGGCGCTGAACAGCACACTCAACAGGGAGATATAGACACTGTTCCACAAGGCCTCCAGATTGGACAAGCTTTCTGGACTGAAGAAGGCCCGGTAATTTTCTAGGGTAAACGCGCCTTCCACCCACACACTCTCCGCCAGGGTCCGATAACTGGGATACAGCACATAAGCCAAGAGAACCGCCAGCACCGGCAACAAAAGTGCCCATGTGAGCATTCGCTCCGATCCGAGTCGCCTCCGGATCCACTCAAGCACACTCACCACCTCCGGGGAGCAGCTGAATGCAATCCGCCGGCAACCGAAATACCACCGGCTCCCCTGCCTGGAGGTCAGCGGTGAAATCCGGGCGGTTGACGAAGAGGGCACGGAGAAAAGCTTCAGCTTCCACCTGAGCCGTACAATGAAAAGAAGATCCCATAAACTGCACCAGTGTCAGGGTGGCAGACAAGGTGTTTTCTCCCGGATCGGCTACCAGTTCTACCCCTTCCGGACGGATACTGAGACAGACCTGATGCCCTGGAGCAAAAGTCGCCTTCTCCTTCGCCCTGGGCTCCACTCGAAAACGGCGTCCCAGGCTTCGCACCTGGATCTCTTCTGCATTCACCGCTTCCACGGTGGCAGGAAGCAGATTGGTTTCCCCGATAAAGGAAGCGACAAAAGCATCTTCCGGCCGATTGTAGATCTCTTCCGGAGTGCCTATCTGCCGACAGGACCCTTGCTGGAAAACGGCGATCCGGTCACTCATGGACAAGGCTTCCACCTGATCGTGGGTCACGTAGATCGTGGTGATCCCCAGGGAACGTTGCAGGGAGAGAATCTCCGAGCGCATCTCATCCCGCAGGCGGGCGTCCAGATTGGACAGGGGTTCATCCAAGAGCAGAATCCGAGGTCGGATCACCAGGGCCCGGGCGAGGGCGACCCGTTGCTGCTGACCCCCACTCAACTGGGCGATCTGCCGGTCACCCAACCCTCCCAAACGAACCAAGTTCAGAGCCTGCTCCACCCGCTCCTTCCGTTCCGGTTTGGGAATTTTGCGCACCTGGAGTCCAAAGGCTACGTTTTCAAAGACAGTCATATGTGGAAAGAGTGCGTAATTTTGAAATACCATCCCCGTGCCCCGCTTTTGAGGGGGAACCTCGGTCACATCCTTGCCATCCAAGTGGATGCGTCCCTGGGATGGAGCATAGAAACCGGCGATCATCCGCAGGGTGGTCGTTTTTCCGCAACCGCTGGGACCGAGAAGGGTGAAAAATTCCCCCTCCCGGATGGTGAGATCTAGCTCTTCCACCCCTACCACGGAACCAAATTTTTTGCACACCCCTTTGAGCTCCACCTGACTCAACAGCAATCCCCCTCCCTATCGGAACTATTCCTCTCTTTGTTTGGCTCCGCTTTTAATCTTTTGATCCCAGTGTTCCATCCATTCGTTCTCCTTTTCCCGCAGGAGTTTCCAGTCGAGATCCATCGATTGAATGCGGGTTTTTTCGATCCAGGAAGGCAAATCCTGAATATCCTTTCGGGTGGGGATGCGGTAGTAGGTTTTCGCAAGGTGCTTCATCGCTGATTTAGAGTTGACGAACTCATAGAAAGCTTTCGCCGCTTGGGGGTGCTGGCCTCCCTTGACCAAGGCGATTCCCTCAGTCAGGACCGGAGTGCCGCTCTCGGGAATCACGAAGTCAAAGGGATAATTCTTGGTCTCTTTCAGCATGACGGTATCCGGCATATTCCAAATCGTGAGCGCTCCCTCTCCCCGAGCCACCTTGCTGTACATGATCTCCGGATTGGCGGAGTATTCCTTGGTATTGGCATCCAACTTTTTCAACCATTCAAACCCTGACTCCGGACTTTTCGTTTCTTTGTAATCCCGGTAGATCATGGCGGAGTAGAGGGTTCGCATGGTTCCTGAGGCCAGGGGATAGCGGATGATGATTCGGTCTTTCCATTTGGGATCCAGGAGATCATCCCAATCTTGAGGGACTTCTCCCTTGGGGATCTCCCGGGTGTTGTACATAATCACTTCCGGGGTCTGGCTGGTTCCCGTCCAGGACCAGTCCGATGCTCGGAACTCTTGGGGAAGAGATTCGGCATAGCCCGGTTGATAAGGCTGAAGCAACCCCTCCTCCCGAGCCTGTTCAAACATCACCGAGGGAGCCCCCCACCAAAGGTCTGCCTGAGGATTGGCCTTCTCGGAACGGATCCGGTCGAGAATTTCCTGGGAACCGATGTCCAGCCATTCCACATCTACCTGGGGATGCTCCTTTTCAAACTGCTTCTCAAAATCTTGTAAGATATCTTTTCCGTGGGGAGAATAGATGACCACCTTTTCCTCCAAACCGTCCTTGTCAGTACTGTCCCCGTCGGAGGTAGAGGCCATGCAACCCGTGGTCACCCCCATCGCCAGCACCATCGCCCCGATCCATCTCCATTTTGCTTTCAACCCCACCCCTCCTGATCCCAAGGGTTCAACCCACGTCTCGATCGGTTTCCAGAGGGAAAAACGCGACCCCCGGAGGTAGGCCCATTCCACTACATGGTTATCCACTGAAATATGAAAATATGCCAGTTCCCCTCTCGGTATGTCATATATAGGGACAATCTGAGATAAGCATACTGAAAGAAGCGGATTCCAACCCTGCTCCAAATTTAATCCGGGAGGTCCGGTCCGGCATGTACCGAAAAAAAATTTCCTTGCTACTCACCCTGCTGTTGGCAGTCAGTCTGTTGGTTCCCACTCTTCCAGTACAGGCGTCTAAAAAACAGGATCCCGAACTCTGGAAAGTGCTCCGCCCTTTGGACAAAGTCGTCAGTTTTATGAACACCGGGGCTCATCCCGATGATGAATTCAGCGCGTTGCTCGCTTGGCTCTCCCTCGGCCAGGGGGTACGCACCTCCAGCCTGTTGGCCAATCGGGGAGAAGGGGGACAAAATGAGATCGGTGCTGAGCTGGACAACGGGCTGGGCATCATTCGCTCCCGTGAACTGCAGGAAGCGTCCCATCTGCTGGGCACCGATCTGTTTCTGCTCAGTGAACAGATAGATGACCCTATCTATGATTTCGGTTTTTCCAAGTCTCCGGCAGAAACCCTGGATCGGTGGGGGGAAGAGGTGGTCTATGAACGGTTGATCCGGCGCATCCGGGAACAGCGGCCGGATATTTTGCTACCTTCCTTTCGCGACGTCCCCAGTGAACATGGACATCACCGAGCAATCTCCCAGCTCAGTCTCAAAGCTTTTGCCGATGCAGCCAACCCAAAGGTATTTCCCCAGCATCGGAAACAAGGGCTCCATCCCTGGCAGATCAAAAAACTGTATTTGCGGGGAACCCCAGATCAGGAAACCCTCCGTTTCAACATCGGAAAGCAAGATCCCGTCTATGGCCTCACCTATCCCCAACTCGGAGAAGAATCGCGAAAGCTACATAAAAGCCAGGGGATGGGTCGCGATCTACCCGAGGCGGATTACTGGGTTTCTCTGGAACTGGTGAAATCCTCCACCGGGAAAAAGGCTCAAGAATCCAGCTTGTTTGCAGGTATTCCAGTCACCCTGGCCGACCTGGGTACCACACTGGATGATCCGAGAATGAAACGGAAACTGGTCAAGTTGCAGCGGCAACTGGAACAAATCCAGAAAGCCTATCCCGATCGCCAGGCAGTTACCCGGCAGGTACAGAGGACACTGAAGCAAGTGCGACAGGTGACCGCTACCGTCACCAACAGTTCTTTGTCAAGGAAGGAAAAAATCGACCTGCGCTACCGGTTACAAGTGAAGGAAGAGCAGTTGTTACGAGCTGGGGCTGAAGCTTCGAAGATCCGACTCCAGCTGACCGTGGACCGTCCTCTGCTGACCCGAGGCGCCACCACCGGGGTTCACCTGGCCATAAAAAACGGCAGCACATCCCGGATGAGCCAGTTACAGGTCCAACCTTTGGCCCCAAAAAAATGGAAGTCATCTTTGAAGTCGGTCCCGAAGGCTTTGGCTCCCGGCGCCCAGGCTAACCTCCACATGAAAGTGAAGGCCCCTCCAGATGCCGCCTACTTCCAACCTTATCAACCCTCTCCGCTTCAGGTCCGGGTCCACTACCGGCTACAGGGAGCGAAGGTAACTCGAATCGTTACCGTAGATCCTCGCAAGCAGACCGTCGCCCTCCTGCCCGACTGGGGGTTGAAGATCACTCCCGCCACCACGATCCTCAATACAGAGAAGGAAGGCGAACGCCGTAAAATCCGGGTTTCTGTCACCAATCACAGATCAGGAAACAGTACAGGTACTCTTCGTCCGAATCTGCCTAAAGGCTGGAAGGCAAAACCTAGCTCTCGCTCCCTCTCCTTCACCCGGAACTATCAGCAGCAGGAAGCCACCTTCCACCTGATTCCGCCGAAGTCGGTCTCCCCTGGCCGTTATACCCTTGGATTTACCGCGGAGGTGGAGGGGAGACGCTCTCACACCCAGGTGCAACCGATCACCTATGATCATATCGGGACCAGCTACCTGTTGACTGAAGCCCGTCTGCCCATCCAAGCTTTTCCGCTGAAGTTCGATCCCAAATTAAAGGTCGGTTATATCGAGAGCGGCTTCGATCAGGTGGCCGATCACCTCCGTCAGGCGGGGATGGATGTCACTCCCTTGACAGAACAGGAACTGGCCATCGGGGATCTCAGCAGCTACGACACCATCGTCGTCGGGATCCGGGCTTATCTCTCCCGCCCGGACCTGCTGAAGCAGAATCAGCGTCTCTTGGAATACGTCCAAAAGGGGGGGCATGTGGTGATGCAATACCACAAACCTGGGGACAACTGGGATCCCCAACTGGCACCCTATCCCCTGACACCTGGAGAACCCTCCATTGAATGGCGGATAACGGATGAAAACGCCCCCGTCACCTTTCTCCAGCCGGACCATCCCCTTTTCCAAGCCCCCCATCGGATCACCGAGGCCGATTTTGCAGGGTGGGTCCAGGAGCGCGGGCTTTACTTCCCCTCCACTTGGGATTCCGCCTACACCCCGCTTCTATCTGTAGCCGACCCTGGGGAAAAACCCTTGCAGGGAGGATTGCTGGTCGCCGACTATGGAAAAGGCTCCTATATCTACAGTAGTCTAGTCTGGTACCGTCAAATCCAGGACCAGATCCCCGGTGGTTACCGCATGTTTGTCAACCTGATCCACTATCCCCGCCACCGCTGAAAGGGTATGAAAAAGTCCTTCACAGGGAGGGTTGGGTTTCACATGGAGTGATTTTGGATCAGTAAAGCGACGAAAAGGTCATGTGAAACCCCATCCCGACCGATCCGGCCAACAACCAACTTCACAATGATTCCAACAAAGGAAATCGCAAATGCGCCCCAGGGCCCGCCGGATCAGCGAGCCCTGGGGCGCTGTTCTTTTTTCACTGGGATTCAGCCACTTGAGCCGCCTATTGTAGTGGAGAACCCAATCAGGGGGGATTGCGGCAGAGATTCTTTGCACCGGGGATTCTTCTGTCCCCATCCCATGGTTTAAATCGGGGTCCATCCGCTTCATAATGGAAAGTGACGGTCTGTCTGGAAAGGAGAAAAAGATCATGAAAGTGAAAGTGCCTGATGAAGGGGAGATTATCATTCCCGATGAGGAGTTGAAGAGACTCCGCATCCTATTGAAGGAAGCCCGACAGTTGAATACCTTCCCATTGAATAAAGGGACTCTGCCTGAACTGATAGCGTTAGCTCTCAATCGAGGGATCGGCAGACTGGAAGATGAACTCACCCGTCTCAAACTGGCCCAAAGGCAGCAGGATCTGAACCCAGAGTGAGTCACCATCCTGAAAAAGCAGGAGACCCGCCGGGCTGGCGGGCTCGTTTGCGTATATGATAATCTTCCTCCCTTCGTCAACGTCATGTCGCTGTGACGTTTCATAAGAAAATAACCTGTGAACGGGTCTAAAAAAAGATGCCGGTTGCACCGGCATCTTGGATTATACAGGACATCCTATCTCTTATTTAATAACTTCTGTATATCCCTAGTTCAGACACCTGCCGGATCATCACCGTTGGGTCTATTGTCTGTAATTAGATCATGATTAGAAACCTTCTCAACCGCTCCATAATAAGCACCAATAGCAAGGATCATACCCACAGAAAATACCAACATCCCTTTTTTAATCCACTTCATCGAAAAACACTCCTTCCTTCTCCCTTAATTTCCCCTGTACCTCATACATATTATACATATATTTCTGAAATTCCTGCTTGTCAAGAGGCTCCCATGAACGGGAGAGACCATAGAGTACCCGGTACTCCCGTTTCTTCAGATTGTGCCTTTTCGCCAGGTTGAGGGCTTCACTGAAATACTGGATCGCTTCCCGTCGTTTTTCACAGGAGAGTAAGAGTTCTCCCATGGCGATATATGCAGAAGTTAAACGGGGCACATCATTTTGCTTTTTTCCGATTCCAATGGCTTTCTCAAGGATTTGCACCGCCTGATCGTACTGTTTTTGGAGTTTGTATAGGATACCTAATCGAATATAGACTTTGCTAATACTTTTTTGATCATCCAGCTTGTCCTTACACCCCAGAGCGTTCATAAAGCATTCTTCTGCTTTTTCAAGTTCCCCTTGCTGCATATAGACGTTACCCAGAACGATGTCGAGGGGAAAGATGGACCGAAATTCTCGGTTGATCCGGGCCAATTCCAACCCCTCTACAGCATAGTGGGCCGCCTCATCATACATCTCCAGGCGGTAATTTAATTCTGAGCGCAACCAGTAGAAGGTCAGCGTGGTGTACACTTTCTCCATCCGATCGATATCTTTCCAATTCTCCTCCACCACTTTCATAGCCGCTGCGGTCCGACCCAGCCGTTCCAGGTAGATCCCTTTGTTCGCATGCAGCTGATGCCAGACGTATAGCCGCTCTCCCTCCGGTTGAAAGGCATCGATCCCGCTTTCCGTAAACTTTAGAGCTGCGTCCAGATCATTCTGCAGGAACTGACACAGACCCAGCTCCAGAAAGCAGGCTGCTTCCGTATTGCTGGAGTCCGGACGCTGGCTGGCTAATTGAATTCCTTTGTACAAGTGGCGTTCGTTCCGTTTCCAATTTCGAAGATCCCGATAACACTTGCCTTTCATAAGGTATAGCGTGGGCGCCAGGGGGTGATCATCGCCGATCTTCAAGGAATCCAGTTTCGCCAGTGCCCCCTTTACGTCCCCCATCTCCCGTTTCAAATCCGCTGAATTCAGATGGAACTGATCTTCTTTGAACTTTTCCTTCTCCTCCAGAATCAGATTCGGAAGATCTTTTATTTCGATATTCAGCTTTTCGAGAAGGTAGACCGCCCGTTGGGGATTGACATGGGGGACGCCGCGCTCAATATTGCTGATCGTCGCCGGTGAGATATTCTCATCAGCTAAATCTTCCAGCCGCAGACGCCTCTCCTTTCGAACCTTTCTGATAATTTCTCCGATCTCATGCAATTCCATTGAGTTCATATGCACTCACCACCCTTATTATCCTCTTTTTTCTATTCTCTCTTTTATCATACAGTAGGAGATCTGGTTTCGCAATTTACTTAATCATCTTTTATTCTATAAGTCACACTTCTAGGTATTTGCAGGATTTCCCGGAGTGTGAGCTTTTCACGGAAATTTCCGCTGAATCGATACTATTTCGCATGATTTCTGTATAATACCATCAGGAGAGTAATACAAACCCTCCTCAGATCCAATGTCTATCGCAGTGAACCTTTGCATCCTCATCTCCCGTTTTCCACTGTAGTGCCTGTATAACCCCCTCTGTGGGAGGCGATCGGAAGGTTGCAAGGGATGTAAGCTTCCGTTGATATTTCCGCCATCATCATTATCCTGGAGGAGTTTTATGGACTACCAAATTTTCAAAACGATCAATGGATGGGCTGGACAAGTGGGATGGTTGGACTTCATCATGATTGCATTTACCGAGTATGTCCCTTATCTATTTGCTGGTGTGCTCGTATTGTTGGTGATTCTGCGCTCCACCCGGCCTGCCGGGCTCATGGGCTTTGCAACTTTGTTCCTGGGATTTGGGATCAGTTGGGTGATTGGACAACTGTATGAGCGCACACGTCCTTTTGTGGATCACGATCATGTCAATATGTTGGTCCATCATGCGGCTGATGCTTCCTTTCCCAGTGACCACACCACGGCAGCCTTTACCATCGCCTGTGCACTTTGGATCTACGATCGCAGAATGGGAATTCCTATGGCTGTCCTGGCTCTGATCATGGGCTTTTCACGCATTTGGGTCGGCCACCATTATCCCACGGATATTTTAGGTGGCATCCTGATCGGTGTACTCTCCGCGATCGTCGTGGCTTGGGCCGCCTCCAAAATCATTGACAAAAGACAAGACAAAGACCGTTTCCAAAGTACGCAGAGCTGAAGAAAGACCGCCATGGGGCGGTCTTTTTTATATACCGGACTCCGATTGCGAAAAAACAGGAGATGAACCTGAGAGCCCTTGCTTCTTTAAAACCCATTTTGAGCGATCACTTCTTTAAACCAGAGGCCGCTTTTTTTGACGGTTCGTTTGCAGTTATTTTCCAGGTCCACCGCAACCAAACCGTATCGATTTTTATAAGCGTTTGTCCAGGACCAATTATCCATGAACGTCCACAGGTGATACCCTTTCACATGAGCCCCTTTCTCCATCGCCCGATGGATCCACCGCAGATGTTCTCGGATGAAGTCGATCCGATAATCATCCTGGATCCCTTCCTCTGTCCGAAAACGCTCCTCGTCTTCCACACCCATTCCGTTTTCGGAAATATAGCATTCGATATTTCCGTAGTTTTCCTTCAGATCCAACAGCAAATCATAGATTCCCTTTTCATAGATCTCCCAACCTCGGTAGGGATTCATGCGCCTGCCTGGCATCTCATAGGGATCGAAAAAACGATCCGGCATGAAGGGAGCTTCCGGGTGCGGCAGATGTTCCTTTGCCTTCACTCGGCGGGGTTGATAATAATTCACCCCCAGCAGATCCACAGTATTCATGCGAATGGTCTCCAAGTCCCCCTCTTCCACCTTTGGCAAATGATTAGTCTCCGCCAGCAAGTTCACCAATTCCTCGGGGAATTCCCCCTTTACGGAGGGATCCAAGAAGGAACGGTTGAAAAAGAGATCCGCCCAGCGGGCGGCGCGCAGATCTGCCGGATGTTGGCTACGGGGATAGGAGGGGCTCAAGTTGAGAATGATCCCTACCTTCCCTCCATATCCCCCTTCATGGTAGGCTTGAATCGCTTGGGCGCTGGCCAGGATCGAGTGGAAGGCGACTTGAACCGCCTTTTGGAAATCCATGAGATTAGGATAGTGGAAGTCGTACAAATATCCCCCCTCCACAGGAACGATCGGCTCATTATGTGTAAACCAATATTTCACACGGTCACCGAACCGGGCAAAGCATTCCTTCGCATACATCCGATAAGCCTCGACCCCCTCGCGGCTCTCCCAGCCGCCCCGCTGTTGCAAAGCGAGGGGCATATCAAAATGATAAAGGTTGACAAAGGGTTGAATGTCACAGGCGATCAGCTTGTCGATCACTCGATTGTAAAAATCGACCCCCTGCTCGTTCACTTCCCCCTGTCCCTCAGGGAACAATCGCGACCAAGAGAGGGAAAAACGAAAGGAATTGTGCCCCAGCTCTTTCATCCGTTCAATATCTTCTTCGTATTGCTCATAGAACCGGGAAGCGTTTCCTGGACCCACTTGGTTAAAAAAACGATGGGGCTCCTGCTCAAACCAATAATCCCATATGTTCGGACCTTTGCCGCCCACATCTGCCGCTCCTTCGATCTGGGTGGCTGAAGTGGCAGTTCCCCACCAGAAGTCTTTTGGAAAGCGATGGATGACTCCTCCTGAATTCATCATTTCGCAAACCTCCCTAGGTTGGTTACGATGAAATCTTCTGAATCAGGTGAAAATGTCCTGCTTGATATAAAGGATTTCAAATCCTTATGCAGTAGGATGCGGATTTTTAGTAAACTCAAATCAACACTTACTTCATAAAAGAGGTGCGTACAGATGGCGAAGATGGAACCGATCTTTTTTCATCCCGTATTTAAAGAGAGAATTTGGGGTGGCAGAAAACTGCAAGGTTACGGATATGAATTACCAGAAGGAAATGTGGGAGAGAGCTGGCTCATCTCCGCCCATCCCCATGGGGTCAGTCAAGTTAACAGAGGCGTTTTTCAGGGGAAAACATTACAACAACTGTGGCAGGAGCACCCCGAGTTGTTCGGCCATCCTCCAGAGGAAAAATTCCCCCTCCTGATCAAACTGCTGGATGCGACGCATGATTTATCGGTACAAGTCCATCCGGACGACTCCTATGCCAACAAATATGAACAAGAAGCTTATGGAAAAACTGAATGCTGGTATGTTGTAGACTGTGAAGAGGATGCAGAGCTGATCCTCGGTCATACTGCCGCTACCCGAGAAGAGTTGGCATCGATGATCGATGCTGGACAATGGACGGATCTATTGCAACGCATTCCGATTCAGCCAGGAGATTTTTACTTGATTCCCAGCGGAACCGTCCATGCGATCTGCCGGGGCACTGTGGTGCTGGAAGTACAGCAAAGTTCTGATGCCACCTATCGTTTATACGATTATGACCGGACAGATTCCCAGGGAAAAAAGAGAGAGCTTCATCTGAAGAAAGGGCTGGATGTGATTCAAGTTCCCCATATCCGGTCCACAGAAGAAAAAAAGGTCTTTGCAGAAGGAGAGAATCGGGTGGAAACCTTGACAGAAAACAGCCGATTTTCCTTGCATCGAATTCAAGTACAAGGAGACTTGGACATCCCACCCCACCGCACCTATGCCCTGGGAAATCTGCTGCGGGGTTCCCTCCACCTGATTACAGACGGAGGAGTCTATCCACTGAAACCAGGGGACAGCTTCCTGCTCCCTCATGACCTGGGAAGCTATAGGCTGTCCGGATCCGGCGAACTCTTTATCACCGAACCTGCCACCCCTCCAGAGGGTCAGACGAGAAAAAAAGCCAAAGCAGCGGTGGATCTCGGCGGTACCAACCTCCGGGTCGCAGCCATCCTGTCTGACGGATCTATCGGCAGGATGCTGACCACTCCCACCTTTGCTCACCTGGGTCCCGACTATATCATCCAAAATATGATCCAGCTACTACAATCCCTGCAGAGTGAGTGGGACTTTGAGTCCATCGGGATCGCCTCCCCCGGCCCGCTGGATGCCCGTCAAGGAGTGATCCTCCACCCGCCCAACCTTCCTGGCTGGGAAGCGATTCCTCTGAAAGATCGTTTGCAATCCATCCTGAACTTGCCAGTTCAGCTCGAGAACGATGCTAACGCAGCGGCCCTCGGGGAGGCCCTGTTCGGTGCTGGCCAGGGCAAACAGAGTGTCTTCTATATGACTGTCAGCACGGGAATTGGTGGCGGATTCGTCTATGAGGGGAAGATCATCCAGGGGGCACACTGTTGCGCCGCCGAAATCGGCAACATGGTAATCGATCCCCACGGCCCCGAACATCCACTACTGAACCGGGGAGCTCTAGAAGTAATGGCTAGCGGGACCGCCCTGAATCGAGAGATTCAAAGGGAGTTGAGCCACTTGGATAGCACCGCGGCCCTTTTCCGCTCTGCTGCAGAGGGTAACCCCTCTGCAAAACGAGTGGTGGATGAATTTTTGCAAAGCCTTTCCATCGGGATCGCCAATATCATCCATGTGGTAGACCCGGATCTTCTCATCATCGGTGGCGGTGTGCTTCAGTCCAAAGAGTGGTTCTGGGAGGACTTGCTGCAAAAGGTGCAAGCCTACCTCTATCCCCAACTGCGAGGCCAGGTAGAAATCAAACCAGCAGCCCTGGAAGGGAACTCCGGATTGATCGGCGCGGCACACCTGGACAGCCAAGGGTAAAACCCTTACCATCCAACTGGGAAAGAAATCTGGAATAGAAACCAAACGACCTTCCATCTTCTATTTGAGACCATTACGATCGCTTGTAAAAAGGAACATCACGAGATAGAAAAAGAGGTGCTCCCGGAGTAAAAGCCTCCCAATATCGTAAGCCTGATTCTAAACAATCCCCGCGGGATTCCCCGGAAGGAGAACTACCTCAAACTGGACGAAAAGTGCATATCCGTGCTATTCTGTGGATAGAAATAGTAACGGCGTCAGGGTGACACCCCTGCCGCCGGGCAGCTGCCGCAGACCAGAGGCCACAGTACGGCGAGAAGTAACCCGCGTACCTTTGCTGTAGGGGCGGGTTACTTCTTTTTAAGTGCCCGATATGGCCACATACACAGCCCATGCTTGTACCACCACATCGGCCCTTCTTAATGATCAGGCTGAGAAGCTCTATGGCCTCACCCCCTCTCCGTCGAGAGGTTGTGTGGCCTCCGCCCTTAGCTACTGCCATGTATATTTTACTAAAATAATTCCGAATTATATATCGGTTTCGAAATTGGGTTGCATCTCCGGTATCTGAATCAATTCTTCAAAGTCATCCATCACTCAGATAGGTCCCCACGTCTGAGCCCCCTGCCCGTGATGGTTCATCAACAACCCTGACCCTATTTAAACAAATGGGCGGGCAATCCATCTCCGATTGGCCCTCCCGACTCCAAATCGAACCCATTGTGACAGAAATCACAGCTTCTTTTTCAGAACGTGATAAAATGAGGATCGGATCCACCCATCGAGGAAGGGGAGGCGCTGTTGGCCAAGCTGATGTTGTTTTTTCATGTTGTAGGGGCGGTTGGAATGGGGTTTTATCTTTTATTGCCCTTTTTTCTGCAGAGAGTTTTTTTACAAGAAAGGTCGGTACTTCATGCAATGTATTGGACGAACTTCATCACCCAGTGGGTTCTCGTCGTCCAGTTCTTTTCCGGCGGTTACCTGTACATCCGAGGAGAATATCCTTTCCACTGGATGATTGGGGTGGCGGTGATCTTTACAGCGATCGGCGGTTTTGGAGGAATGTTTGGCTATCATATCCGAAAATATCTCAACTCCCCCACGCCGCCCGAGTTCAAACCATGGTCGCGAAAGGTTCGCCTCCACGGAGTTCTCACCACCGTCTCCATGTTCATCATCATTTTTTTGATGCTGTTTCCCCATGGGATCTAACCCTGCCTTCCCGGGAAACGACCACTTCTATCATACAGAGTTCATCGCCTCCGGGAAGGCGATATTTTTTTGCTACTGATTTCCACACCCTAAAGTTGTGATTTAGTGAGCCTTAAAGGGTCCGGGATTGGGTGGTGCAGACACCCAAGCGGATCAAGTGGCCAAAACAGAAGAAAATGTACCAAAGCAGAATCCGATCAGATCAAGAACGGCATGAGCTACAAGGAAGTCGCCAACACCATCGGTTTTGAAGGTGAAGAAAGCATTAAAACGAGATCAGCGGAGCCAAACATCATGTACACCTGGATGAATCCCGACGGCTCCAACATGAATGCGATGTTTCAAAATGAAACTAGTGCAAAAACACAGTTCGGACTGAAGTGATTTCCAAAAGCAATCGTTTTGCCATGATCGATGAACTACGCCATCATCACTCCTTGGCACAGTTGCTGCAAATCGCCCAGGTTTCCCGTTCTGGTTACTACAAGCGGAAGAAGACCCGATCTCTCGCCGAAAAACGCCGATCCAGAGATGCCTGGATTCAAGAGCATATCCTTGCAATCCATCGTCTCCACCCGTATTACGAGTATATTCGAAAGACCAACGTCTCCGACGCAAAGGCATGGTGGTCCATCGAAAATGGGTCCGTATACTGATGCGAGGGCTTGGAATCCTGGCGGAAAGCATCCATCTTCTTTCCGAACCGGCTGAATCGAAAGTTTACCGCCGAGGCCCCGTTACGTCGAATATTACCTACGTTCGTATGGGGAACTCCTTTGCTTACCTGTCGGCAGTACAAGAGAGGTTTCAGATGAAGCATCATGGCAATTTTTCAGTTGCGTGAATGTTAGGGTGGAAATGAAATTAAAAATATGGTTAAAATATGGCTATATAAAAAAGTGTAAAGCCAAAGAAAAAAAGTCCAGAAAGAGGAAATGAAATGAATACAATCACTGAGAAAAAAAGGACTAGTAGATCTAAAAAAGTATTACGAGCGTTAGCAGTTATTATCGGGGCATTTATAACTGCATATGGACTAGAGGCGATATTAATTCCAAACAACGTATCAGATGGCGGTGTGACAGGTCTAAGTATCGTTGGTTCCCAATTAATTGGATTACCTCTAGGACTTCTAATTGCGGCACTAAATATTCCATTCATATTTTTAGGGTATAAACAGATTGGGAAAAGTTTTGCGATCTATTCCGTTATTGGTATTGCTTCACTCGCATATGGGACAAGTATTATGCACCATATTCCGACCATTATTCAAGGAGATACATTGTTAGTAACCGTTATTGGAGGTATTATTATTGGCTTTGGCATAGGGTTAGCATTGCGAAATGGCGGTGCATTAGATGGGATTGATATGTTAGCCGTATTACTGGCTCGAAAATTGCCTTTTGGAACAAGTGATCTCATTTTATTCTTAAATTTGTTTGTGTTTATAGTTGTGTCAACCGTCTTTGGTCTTCAAGGGGCTTTCTTATCAGGAATCGCTTATTTTATTGCTTCTAAGGTGATCGAACTCGTGGAAGAAGGTTTAAGTGGGTCTAAAACCTTTAAAATTATCACCGATCAACCTGAATTAATGGTGGAAACCATTCGGGACCGCTTAGGTCGTAGTGCAACATATAACCTAGTTGAAGGCGGCTATTCAAATGAACAATTCAAAGAAATCACGTGTGTCATTAACCGGTTAGAGGACAGCAAAATGAAGGAAATCATTTATGAAATTGACAAATCTGCCTTTGTTACTGTATATGATGTGGCAGAAGTGAAAGGCGGTAACTTCAAAAAGCATGATATTCATTAACACAGGCGTGTTGCTTAGCCATATTTTACGATGGGGCAATGGGAAGAGCGAAAGGGTTAATTTTGTTTCCTCCACCCACTTTATGGTTCATCAACAGTCCTGTCATTAACAAAAAGATTTAAGGGGATTTGTTTTTCTACTCTTATGAGAGTATTTGTCGGGACCGCTTCTAAAGTAGCTTAAAAAGGAAGTCGTCAACATCATCGGTTTTGAAGGTGAAGAAAACATCAAAACGAGATCAGCGGAAGAAAAAACCACCCTGTACACACCTGGATGAACCCTGATGGCTCCAACATGAATGGGATGTTTCAAAGTGATAAACTAGTGCAAAAAGCACAGTTCGGACTGAAATAAGGAAAAGCCGGGAGCTTCTGCCCTCCCGGCTTTCTTTGCTCTCTTCCCTCCTCTTTCGTGATGGCTTGAAACCAAACCATTTCTCTTTATAGAATCAGTAATGAAGTTGCCAGAAGAAGAATTCCGAAAATAGAAAGGAGGGATCGGATCTGATGGCAAATGGGTTGCTGATCGTCTCTTTCATCTGTGCTCTCATTCTGATCTTCGCTGTTATCAAAATCATCAAGGGAATGAGAAAAGCTAAACACCCGATTCTTGAAATCCTCTTGAGGAATGGAATCTATGAATTTACCATCCCGGATAAAGGTTGGTACAATATTTCCTTGCAAAGAAGAAGAAAAAAAAGAGGTATCATGTTCACTCCTCCATACAAAGAGTTGAATCTGTTCAATCAATCCAGCCGCCAACCCCAAAAATTGATCCCCGTCTTCTGGAATGAAACCCGCAGTTCACTGACTGCCATACAACAAGCTCACAAACTGTTTATTGTGAAGGATGACAGAGCCACCCACTACCGGCTGGAAGTCAAGGGAGCCGATCCGGCAGAAGACTACCGGATGATCATCCATGGCAGTTTTCTACCCACTGCGATCCATATCCCCATTCTAGTGCTTTCCGCCTTGGGTATGTTCTTTAGCCTCGCCTATGCGATCCTGCCTTTGTGAAGTCCCCCGTCGATCAGTGACCGGGCAGAATTTCCCCCGTACTTCCTTGGAAGTCGGGGTTTTTTTGATTGGGTTCTTATCCAATCTATCCTATTCTTTTAAAAAAGTTATATTCGCCCTACCACTTTTCTCTTAGATAAATACTCTATAACAGGAGGTGGAAAAAAGATTGCTTAATAACATTTTTCAATGGGTCGGAGGGATCTTGGACAGTATTTTCGGTCCTGCTTTTCCAGGAGGACACCCGGGATTCCCAGGTGACTGTGATGAAAACGAAGCAATCCGGCGGCGGCTTCTACGCTATCTAAACCAGAATGTGATCGTTGAAACCGTCAGCGGAGAAGTATCCGGTCTGGTCACTGCCGTCGGCGCCGACTATCTCGAATTACAGTCGGCTGGGGAGATCATTTTGATCCCCTTTGAGAGCATCATCTATGTGGACGCTCAGGGAGGTGTAAGTTGAGATGGCAGGATATCCAAAAACGATGGCTGCTCGTCTTCGCCAATTCATCGGCAGTACCGTTCAAGTGGCAGTCTCTGAAACAGAGAGTCCTGTCGAGGGTCAACTGGTCAATGTATCTAAGGCTGCATTTACCGTTCAAACCGCTCCCCCACCGGGATATGGAGGCCCCAATCTGGTGACATTTCTCATTCAAAATGTCGGCTATGTGAGGATTTTCGTCTGAATGATTCTCATCACCGGGGCAGCAGGATATATCGGCTCCAAGTTGGTTGATTTTCTAGCAAAAAAAGAGATCCCCATGCGGGCGATTGATAACTTTCGTGTCTATCCCCCGCCCCCTATCAACGGAGTGACGATTCAGCCTTTGGATCTCACCCAAGCCGATGACGTAAAAAAAATGGTGAAGGGGATCGACACGATCATTCATTTGGGTGCGATCAGCGATATCTCCCAATGTGAAACCCATGCCAAAGATGCCATCCTGATCAATCTGCTCTCCCTGAAGTATTTGGTGCGAGAGGCCGTCCGGGCTGGAGTGAAAAAAATCATTTTTCCCTCCACTTTTGCGGTATATGATCCCCAGCAAAAAGAGATTACCGAACAGACTCTCTTAAATCCCAGCAATTTCTATGGCCAGCTGAAAAAGTGGGCGGAGGAGCTTCTGCTGAAGGAACAGGTTCATCTCGATGTCGTCATTTTCCGCCAATCCAACGTGTACGGGAAGGGATGGGTTTCCAAGAAAACTGTAGTCGAAAGTTTTTGCAAATCCTTCCTAGAAAACCAACCGATCACCATTAATGGATCTGGGCAACAGACACGCAATTTCATCCATGTAGATGATGTGGTATGGGCTTACTACCAGGGGCTCTCTCCATCTATTCGAGGGATTTACAATCTCGGGGGAAAAGACACCTTAAGTATTTGGGAGCTGGCCCACTTGGTGAATCGGGTTGGAGAACAATCTTTCAACAGATCAGTGCCCATCATTCGAAAACAGAAGCAAGCGATCAGTGAACCAAAGACCCACCTGATCACATGGAACACTGAAAAGACGGACCGTCTCTTCAAGGGCAGAACTATGAAAAGCCTGCAAAAAGGAATTCAAGAGTACTTTGAAGACCCTGACTAGATTCGAGATTGCAAGGTGTGCTTGTATGGGGTTTCTCCCCACACATGCCTAAAAGCGTTGTGATTGACTGCAGATGTAGACGGCAGGAGTTGGGTTGCGCCCAAGGTTCAGACGAACTAACAACACCCCACCCTCCTGAAAACAACTTTTTCACCACGCTTCTAAGTTCCCCGTCGAAGATTGGAGAGCCATTGTTCTTCGGGAACCGGTCGGAAAGGCTTGGCGGGAACGCCCTTTACAATGGTTTTGCCAGGAACATCTTTGGTAACGACACTTCCTGCCGCCACAAATCCTTCTTCCTCAATCGTGATCCCAGGAAGCAAGACCGCTCCCGCTCCGATTCTGCCTCCACGCTTTACATGGATTCCCTTCAGCGTGACTGGATGAGGCGAGCGGGCCGCAAAGGGGTCATTGGAGGTCACCACACATGGCGCTACAAACACATCTTCCTCCAGGCGGGAAAAGGCAGTCAGATAGACGTTGGTCTGCAAGCTGGATCGATCTCCCACCTGGATCTGATTCTCCAGTGTGACTCCTCTGCCAACTATCACTTGCTTTCCGATGATCACATGTTCCCGGAGGGTCACCAGATCTGCAATCAAACTATGGTCACCGACAGTGGCTCCACGATATAAGATGTTGTTGCTCCCAATCTGCACCTTTTTGCCGAGGATGACCGGATCGGAAACCTCTTCTTTCATCGGTTGTTTTCCCACAATACTGTGATCCCCGATCTTTACCTGTTCTCCAATCACCGCCTGCTCATGAATGATCACATGGGAACCGATTTCCACATCATCGCCGATCTTCACCTGGGGGCCAATATAGGAGGAGTAGCCGAGGTGAACGTTTTGACCCAGTTGCGCTTGAGGATGAACAAAGGATTTCAAAGAGCGTTCCCCTCCTCAAAAAACTGAACCACTTTCTCGATCACTATCTCTTGCTCCTCATTCGTCAATTCCGGATAAATCGGCAAAGCTAATGTCGTTCCCGCCGCCGCTTCCGCCTGAGGCAGATCCGGGACTGGAAAACGGTCTTGCCATGCTCTTTGGTGATGCAACGGCATCGGATAATAGATTTCACAGCCAATACCATGGGCGTTCAACCATTTTTTCAATGAGGCGCTGTGCATCGTCTGCACAATATACAAGTGATAGGCTGGCAACACCCTCGTAGAGGTGGAGGGAAGTCGAACCGGCAATGAGTGAAACGCATCCCGATAACGACTGGCTAAAACTCGCCGTCGCTGATTCCATTTCAGCAAATGTTTCACCTTCACCCTCAGGATCGCCGCCTGAATTTCATCCAGCCTGCTGTTATAACCGAAACAAGAATGATGATATTTACGCTCAGTTCCATGGGTGCGCAAGCGTTGGATTTTTTCATACAACGTGGGGTTGGAGGTGGTGATCATGCCGCCATCTCCAACCCCACCCAAATTTTTTGTGGGATAGAAAGAGAAGCAGCCGATATCTCCCCAGGAACCCACCGGTTGCCCATCGAGTTGGGCACCGATCGCCTGACAGGCGTCCTCTACCACCGCCAGTCGATGGCGTTGGGCAATGGAGGACAATGCTTTCATATCTGCAGGATGGCCAAACAGGTGAACGGGAAGGATCGCTTGGGTTTGTGATGTAATCGCTTGTTCCACCTGGTCAGGATCCAGCTGATAGTTCCGGGGCTCAATATCGACTAGAACCGGCCGAGCACCCGTTTGCACGATCGCTTCGATGGTGGCGAAAAAAGTGTATGGACTCGTAATCACTTCATCGCCTTCACCCACACCCCAGGCGGTCAACGCCAGGAATAAAGCATCGGTTCCGCTGTTTACTCCGATCCCATATTGGGTGCCACAAAGGGTAGCCACCTCTTTTTCCAAGGCTTCACTCGCTTTTCCCAAAATAAATTGCCCGCGCTCCAATACATCTCTGATCTCCTTCTCCAGCTCCTCTCGCAGCGATTGATGCTGACGTTGGATATCGATTAATGGGATCATCGCTCCCCCTCCTCACCGTTCATTCTATGATCCATCCAATTCATTTAAGACCGAAGGGGATGAGCCTTTGTCCGCAAAAATCGTACACATCGCCCTTGTGGGCGCTGGATTTATGGGAGAGAATCATCTGCGAAATCTGATCTCCCTACCCGATGTAGAAGTGATCGGGATATTTGATTCCGATTTTGCAAAATCCAAGATCCTTGCTGAAAAGTATCAGGTTCCTCTCGCCAAAAAACTGCCTGACCTGACGAAAGCAGCAGACGCTGCTGTCATCTGTGTACCGACGATGGCCCATTATGCAGTCGCTGTGGAAGCGATTCAGCAGGGATGCCATGTGTTTGTGGAAAAGCCTTTCACCCACCGCCTCGAAGAGGCGCAGTCTCTCTGCCAGATGGCCTCCCACTATGGAGTTCACATTCAAGTGGGACATGTGGAGCGATTTCATCCTGTAATTCAGACGTTGCTCCAGTCGGTTCGATACGAACAGTTGGTGATGGGTGAATTTTATCGCTATGTCCCTTTAAAAAAGAGAATCGATGCAGATGTCTGCCTGACCTTAATGGTTCACGATCTGGACCACGTGCTTCACATCGCCGATCGAATGAAAGTCTCTCCTACAGATCTTTCCGCCACCGGTCAGGTGGTGCACCCGCAGGAGATGAACCAAGGTAAGGTCGATAATGCCCAGGTCCATCTCTCTTTTACTTCTTCTTTTCATGTGACGATTCACGCAGTCCGGGCCGGTTCTCTCCGAAAAAGGGAGATCATCTTGACGGAGACAGACCGAACCTGGGTTGCTGATCTATTGAATCACCGTCTGGATCTATACACCCGATCCCACCGATTCTCCGATTCTATCCAGTGCCGGACCGTCCTTACCCCGACAAGTTCTCCCTTGTTGGAGGAAATCAAACACTTTATCCAGACTGTACAAACCGATCGCCCACCGGCAGTGTCCCAGATGGATGGGTTCCGCGTCATGAAGCTGGTGGAGCAAATTCAATCGGAAATGGGAAAAAGGAGTGAGCCCAAGTGATTTTATTGACAGGTGCAGATGGCTATATCGGCTGGCCGTTGATGATGAAGCTGAGTCAAGCTTATCCCGAGGAAAGGGTGGTCGGAGTGGATCACCTGGGTCGACGTCGCTGGGTCGAAGAGATCGGAAGTGTGAGCGCCATCCCGATCGCATCAATGGAAAAGCGCTTGGAGACGGCAAAAGAATTCGGGATGCAGAACCTCACCTTTATCCATGCCGATCTCACCGATTATCAGCGGGTCTGTCAATTATTAAAAACCTTTCGCCCCCGAGTGATCCTCCATGTGGCTGCTCAACCCGCCGCCCCCTATTCCCACCTACACGCCCCGCTAGCCCATTATACACAGGAAAACAACAACCAGATGTGTCGGAATCTCTTATGGGGCATCAAAGAATGCGGGCTGGAGCAGGAAACCCATCTGGTGGAAACTACAACCACCGGAGTGTACGGATCACCCAATTTCACCATTCCGGAGGGATTTATCGATGTGAAAACGGAGACGGGCTCTGACGTCATCCCTTACCCCGGAATGGCTACCTCCTGGTATCACATGAGCAAAGTGGCGGACATCAACAACCTGTATCTCTCCTCCAAAATGTGGGAGTTAACCATCACTGATTTAAGAACGGCAATCGTATTTGGAACCGGAACGAAAGAAACCCGGCTGCACCCCCATCTGGCAACCCGGTTTGATTTTGATTTTTACTTCGGTGTCGTGGCGAACCGTTTTTGTGCGCAGATGCTGGCAGATCATCCCATCACTCTTTATGGAAAAGGGGAGCAGAAAAAGCCGATGATCGCCTTGGAAGATGCGGTAGACTCCCTGGTTCAGGCCGCCGCACGCCCCCTCAACCATAAATTTCAGGTGTTTAACCAAATGACCGGGCTGATCAGTCCTAAACAACTGGCAGAACAGATCCAACAAGCCGGGCAAAAGCAAGGTCTGCAAGCCCAAGTCAGCCATATTCCCAATCCCAGAAAGGAAAATGAAACCCACCAGATGCAGATGGAAAACAAAGGGTTTCGACAGCATTTTCTCCCACAGGAGGCGGTTTCTCTCCAAGTGGGAATGGATGGGATGATCCAAGACCTTCTGCCCTGGCGATCCGTATTTAAAGAATATAAAGATCGATTTTTATAAAGGGCGGAAGCAAAATGAAATGGTACTATTTTGAAAATATCCCCAATTATGTTGATACGGTTCCTTCTGGGTTTCAAAAGAACGGAGTCCCACTTCGGATCCCCAAACCAGACTTAACTTCACAAGAGTTGGTCAAAGAATTGAACCGATATCAACCTGACGTGATCCTGACCAATGGGTGGACACCCTTTCATCGGGAACCTTATTTTCAGGTCCTTCGCCAGTATTGCGAAGAAACCCAAAGCCTTCATGTGTTTTGGTCGACGGAAGATCCCCTTCATACCGATTATTGGGGAATGTATATTCTGGAAATCGGGCAGCCTGACATCGTCTTCACCCACGCTGTTCACGCTCCGAAAATGTATCAAGAAAGGGGGATTCCCTCCTACTATCTTCCCTTTGCCTGTAATCCCCGAATTCACCGCTCTCTCCCTTCACTCCCCCAATATCGATCTGATATTGCCCTAGTGGCCAATTTCTCCAATGCAACGATGGAGAGTTGGCGAATCCGCAGCCTCCGAATTCTGTTGGAACCGTTGCTGAGAGCAAATTTTTCGGTATCCATATGGGGGAAGGGATGGGAACAGGGGAAGAAGCTCCTTCCTTTTTCTGTTCCCGATAGCACCATCCGGGGGCCTCTTCCATACAACCGTGTTCCCTACGTTTATTCCTCTGCCAAATTGGTCTTGGGGATTCAAAATCACAGGGATCTATTAACTCGCAGGACCTGGGAATGCCTCGGCACCGGCGGGTTATTGATCACCAACCACACCCCTGCCGTACTCCGCCACTTTCGGCCCCGTCAACATTTACTGACCAGTCGTAGTGCAGAGGAGACACGGAAGTTAGCTCATTTCCTACTACAAAATAAAGAAACCCGGCAAACAATAGCTGCCAATGGCCAGAAGTCGGTGCATCAGAACCACCGGTACGCCCACCGCGTCCAGGAGATGCTGGACATTGCATCAAAAATGCTACAAATCAAGCGAAAAAAAAGGAAATCTTATCGGTTTCCCAGCCCTTTATTACGTCAAGAAATTCGTATCCACTCGACTTTTTCAAGCATCCTGCCGCAAGGAAAATTAAGCAAAAGTTCGTATCTCACCGTAAAAAGGAAAAAAGGATCCCCCAACCAGGAAATCCGAAGCGGTTTATTGTTTTCACTCGCTTCCTGTGCGAAGGAAGGACTCGATCTTCATCAAGCCCAGTTGAAGCTGTTTCTTGCGATTGATCCCATTAAAAACACAAAAATCACCTGCCGGTTTTTCAGTTGTACTGAAGAGCTGAGCCACCCTACCTTGGAAAAGGAAGCACAGACCATTTCCGTGGACATGAACATCCTTAACCGAAAAAAAGTGTATCAGGTCCCGATCACCCTGAACCTCACCTCACTGATCCAACGATTCATCCAACAAAAGAAAAAAACATTGGGAATTTATCTTTACCTTCCCACCCATGATCACGGGGCCGTTCAATTTTTGGGCCCACAAAAGCCGAAAATCCACGCCTTATCTGGAATCGTCTTTTATCGGCGCTTCGTTCCCCGGTTGGAAATCACCTACCAGAACAAACCATCACATCTTCTTCCCCTGGATTGGTCTCCCTTTGTCGGAGGATCAGGATAATGAGGTACACACTTATTACCCCAGGCCAGGGCTGTTGATTAACGACATAATGGATGATGGGAACGAAACGATCCTTTCGCCCTTCCCATTGCCCCCATCGTAAAATAGCGCTTGAGGGGACGGGAATGGTGGGACGGCTATCTCTTGCAAAGAACGCAAAGGCTCTTCACCGTCCCACCATCTCGACCTTATTTCCGACCTTAACCCTAACCATATCTTATAGAGAAAGACCATATTTACCACGTAACCCTGCCATTCAGCAAGGAAGCGAAAACGATCCGTTTAAGAATCTGACCATCGAGCAGGGGTAAAGCTGGACGATATCGGAGCTGGTTCTGAAGAGGTTCCGTTTTTCTTACGGGCCCCCCTTTAGAGCTTGCTTTAAGGCCTCCAAACATCATCCCCTCTAGATCACCCATGGAATCGGTTCCCCTCATGGCTGGTCCTCTTTTTCCTCCCGCCACCACAAGGCTTCTTCCGGCTCTTCCAGCACCTCTTGAATTTCATGTTCTCCTGCCACCGCTGGCGGGGATCCGCGCAGGGACTTACCGGAAGTGTCTTTGACAAAATAAGTGACGACCACTATCCCGACCACTCCGGCGAAGATCAGGTAGTAAGCCGGTACCAGATGGCTTTTCGTCCAATTGATCAACCAAGATACCAGTAAAGGGGTGGTGCCGCCAAAGATGGAGGCGGAGATATTATAGGTGATCGCCAGCGCTCCATATCTCACTTCCGTGTAGAAGAGGGAAGGGAGCAGGGAGGGCATCGACCCTTGGAAAGTGGAAGAAAAGATCGCCAACATCATCAAACCTAAAAAAACGTATCCTGTACTACCGCTTCCGATCAACCAAAAGGCGGGAAGGGATAGAAGGATCACTCCGATCAATCCCCCCTGCACAATCCGTTTGGCACCCAAACGGTCGCCAAAATACCCCATCAGGATCACAATCGGAATCATGATCACCATGACGATCACAATCAACAGCAGCCCTTTGGTCTCTCCATACCCCAGCACAGCCGACAAATGAGAAGGCATGTAAGATAAAACCATGTAATTGACCACGTTATAAAAAAACACCACAATCATGCCGATCAGCAATGTCTTCCAATAGGAGGTAAGGATCTCCTTAATCGAGATATGATTATTTTCTTCCCGTGTCTCTTCCATCGCTTCGAAAGCAGGCGTCTCTTCCAGACGATTCCGCAAGTAAAAGCCGATCAATCCCAAGGGTGCGGCAATCCAGAAGGGAATACGCCATCCCCAGTCCAACATCGTTTCTGTTCCAAGCACAAAGGTGAGCAATGTGACCAGGCCTGATCCGGCAACATATCCGATCAGGGTCCCCACTTCCAATCCGCTGGCCATCACTCCCCGCTTCTTATCCGGGGTCGATTCTGCAATAAAGGTCATCGCCCCAGCATACTCTCCACCGGTTGAAAACCCTTGAACCAAGCGAGCGAGTAACAATAGGAAAGTCGCGGTGGAACCGATCGAGGCATAACTGGGAATCAAGCCGATACTCAAGGTAGAGACCGCCATCAAGATCAACGTGATAGCCAACACTCGTTTGCGTCCCCAGCGGTCCCCCAACATTCCGAAAAGGAAACCGCCCAATGGTCGGGCAAGAAAGGCGACTGCAAAGGTGGCAAAGGCATAGATCAATTGCACACCGCTACTCATTTCAGGGAAAAACACCTTGCCCATGGTCACAGCTAAGTAGGAATAAATACCAAAGTCAAACCATTCCATCGCATTCCCCAGAGCTGTGGCCACAACCGCTTTTTTCGCCACCTGGGGATCGACGACAGTAATATCCTTTTCATCCAGTCGATGTTTGGATCTCCGTTTCTTTTTGTGATGTTCTCGCTCAGTCAATTCTCACCCTCCTTGCCCCATTTCAGTTAAATCCGGGCATAGTATCAGCAGAGGAGGGATCTTTCATACCTGCACAAACCGAAAAAAACCGCATTTCAAGCCGATTTGAAGGCTTTGAAATGCGGTTTTTTTCTGGAGTCACCTGGGCATTCATCCCCGCAGAAATTGAGAAAACAAAGATAAGATCCCGGCGGCAATCAGCGGCCCCACGGGAACACCACGAAAAAAAGCAACCCCGATAATGGTTCCAATCATCAATCCGGTGACGATCGTCGGCTGATTTGTCAGCATGTGGGCCCCCCTGCCTCCCAGATAAGCCACAAGGATCCCCACAACCACAGCTGCCCAACCAGAAAAACTCTTCAACGTATCCACCAGCTGAGACCAAGGGATTTTACCCAAAGCGACAGGAGCGAGCACGCCCATGGTTAAAATGATGACTCCGATTTTCAAACCGTACTGCTCTGTCCATGTCAACAGCTGATTTCCCGGCCACAGGCGCAGGGCCAATAATCCTGCTCCTGCGATCCAGACCGTGGCGTTTTTGGAGACGATACCCAAAAGGGTAATAACCAGCAACATCAAGAATACATCCACTTCGGATCACCGCTTATTCTGGTTTAATCATTAAGGCTTCCTTTTTTCATTCGATCCTGACGATGTACGATCTCATCTTTTATTTTTGGAGGCTTAAAACTTTATTTTAACATCCTCGCACCAAAGGGCACCCAATAAATTAAACCCCTGGATATATTTCGCCTTAAAGCCCATGTAATAGAGCATACTAGGCAAAACAGATGTGGATCCACGGGAATTCGCAGTAAAGCGATCTTGATTTATACCATACTAAATGATACCCTTATTTTTGGTAGTTAATCTGAAACTCGGTGGTGAATGGTCAACCATGCGCAGGAATTAACGTTGGTACCTGCTCACTTTTTTCCTCGTTTGGATTCTACTGATCGTTGCTATCGTACCCATTTTTATCGGAGACGTTCATTCTCTCCCAAAGAAATCCTCAACACTGTCTTCATCGAAACTGGACCGTTCCCGTGAAATCGATATTTTATATGTTTATATGTGCATTTATCCCGTTATTTTTGGTCTTACTGATTACGTGTCCCATCGTTTTTGTTTTGAATCTCATCTGGATCCGGATGAGATATTTATTCCTCATGACTACGAAGTTCACCTCCACTTAAGCTCTTTCTTTTTTATTCCATAAAAACCTTGTTTTCCTACATATCCTAAGTGCAAATTTCAAATAGAGTCTTCATGCCTGGAGTATACTACAATTTTAAGATATCACAATGTCCATTGGACATACGGAAATGAACCTAACCAACGGAGGGGTTCCACTTTGAAAATCGGGGAAACAGACCTACCTGGAATTGGGCATAAGTTTAAGGTGACCACCCGAAATGGCGAGGAAATGGTCATCATTATTCATGATGATGGAAGGCGCGAACTGTACCATATCAACTCCCACGATCCCGATAAAAATATCTCCATTGCAACATTGGATGATGACGAAGCGAGACACCTGGCAGGCATTATCGGCGGCATGACTTATAAACCCAAGGCACTAGAAACAATGGAGGTAGCCCTCGACGACTTGATCATCGAATGGTTCAAACTTGAACCCGGTGCGAAATGTATCGGCAACACCATCGGCGAACTGAAGATCCGCGAGATGACGGGTGCCACTATCATCGCAGTGATTGACAAAGGACAAAAAAATCTGATTCCGGGACCAGACTTTCCATTGGTTGCCGGTTCCACCCTCATCGTCGCAGGCGAACGGAAACAGTTAAAATCATTGAAAACCTATTTACACAAGGGATTATGACGGGGGAGGGAGCTATGGACACACTCATATTTGAAATAGGTCTGGCAGTTGCTTTGGTCTCAATGGTTGGACTCTTGTCAGCTAAGCTCCGTTTTTCAGTAATACCCTTTTATATTCTGGTGGGGATGGTGGTTGGACCCCACGCCCCTCATTTCGGAATCATCGATTTGCGGTTTATCGAAAGCGCAACTTTTATCGATTTTATGGGACGACTCGGCGTATTGTTTTTGCTGTTTTACCTCGGTTTGGAGTTTTCCATCGGACGACTTATCAAGTCGGGAAAATCGATCGTGGTCGGCGGATCATTTTATGTCGTGATCAATTTCCTTTCCGGGCTGTTACTCGGGTGGATGATGGGCTTTCCATTTAAAGAAACCATGGTCATTTGCGGGATTATGACCAGTTCTTCCACAGCCATTGTGGCTAAAGTGCTCGTCGATCTGAAACGGACAGCCAACCCGGAAACGGAAATTATCATGGGAATGATCATGTTCGATGACTTATTCATCGCTTTTCACATTTCCTTATTATCCGGGATCGTACTCAGTGGAGCGACCTCCTGGACAGGTGTGCTACTCACTTGCTTGACAGCCTTGGTCTTTATCCTACTGTTCATTATCGTGGGACGAAAAGTGATGCCATGGGTGGATAAAGCGCTGGACATCCGGTCCTCTGAGTTGTTTTTATTACTTGTAATCGCTTCTCTGTTCCTGGTTTCCGGTTTATCCGAATCACTCCATGTGGCAGAAGCCATCGGAGCCTTGCTCATCGGACTGGTACTGGCGGAATCCGTTCATGCTAAACGAATCGAACAATTAGTCGTGCCCTTCCGAGATTTATTCGGTGCCATATTTTTCTTTAGCTTCGGCTTGTCCATTGATCCGACTACCCTGGGAGGGGCTGTCACAGTTGCGGTGGTCGGTGTCCTGTTGACCATTATTGGCAATATCGTGTCCGGGTTTTTCGCTGGGCGTGCATCCGGCATATCTACAAAATCCTCGGCGAATATCGGATTTACCCTGGTCTCCCGTGGGGAATTTTCGATCATTATGGCGAATATCGGAAAAGAGGGCGACCTGCAGCCCGTGTTACAGTCCTTTGCCGTACTTTACGTTCTGATTCTGGCTGTGCTGGGACCCCTCTTGACAAAGGAATCGAAAAGGATTTACGGGCTTTTTCAAAAAGCTACCAGCTGGGTCCGAACACGAGAATGATTCTTCATATGAGAAAAGCAAGAGGGCATCGCTGAAGCGATGCCCTCTTGGGTCTTCAAACTATTCCTGACCGGATAGAATCTGTTTGAGATGGTTGATCTGTTTTCTGCTGCCAGCAATGATCATGGTGGCATCTGAAACCAGAACATGATCGGGCCCGGGATTGATAATTTTACGCTGATTTTTTTCGATCACGGCGATAATTGTCGTTCCCGTTCTTTGACGCACTTTCAGCTCTCCGATGGTTATTCCGTTACATTTCGCATGGGGAGGAATCTTATACCATTCGATGATCAAATCCTCCAAAGCCATTTCGATGTTTTCCAAGGCTTTGGGGCGATAACTCATTCCACCGATGATTCCAGCCAGTTGCCGAGATTCCTCATCGTCCAGTGTGACGATGCATTTGCTCTCATCTGGATCATCCGGTTCAAATTGATAGACTTCCCTTCTTCCGTCGTCATGGAGGATGACCACGGCCTTCTCGCCGGAGCGAGTCTCCAATTGAAATTTGCGGCCGATTCCTGGTAAGTCAGTTTCTCGTATATCCAAAATGGAATCCTCCTTCTTCCGTCCCCTTCGATTACGGATCTGTTATACATAGCATAACGATTTAGTGGTGAAAGTCAAACAATCCCGTTCCACAGTACTCGGGGCAATCAGACCCATCCGTTGCCGGAGGTCGATTCGTTATACCGTCTCCGGTAGCCAGTTTGTTTTTCAAAGGATCCCCTGGCCAAAAATTTTTCTGAACCAAGAAAAAAGCCACAGCCCCTTGGAAAACATGCAGGCCGTCGCCCTGCTTTAGATCCTCGCACAACCATGCAGAATGCAGACTTCAAACTATGCCTTTGGAAGCCCAATCCGATTGAAGCTTGTGAAAAAGTGGCCATACCCACTGGACACCAGTCGTGCCTAGTGCCCCCTCAGCAAACATTGTGTGGAAAATCACAGATGGGCAAAGATGGTGGGGATTTGATTCGCCTTTGCGCTCTTTGCAAGAGATCGGAGCCGCCCCACCATCCCGCCCCCGCTTTGCTGAAAAACAAGATCAAAATTGCCTGAAGGGGCACTAGGGCTGCTTCCCTCATCTCCACCGTCTGCAAACGAAGTCAATCACAATCTTCTGCTGATCCCGTGCTCGATCTATTTAAAAGGTTTCAATCACCTCATTTTTCAGTTCATCCACAGTTCTGTACTCATCTGTACCCTCATCATAGCAAAAAGACTTATTCAAATATACAAAGGAATTCACAAACAGTAAAGAGGCTAAGTTCCCAGAAATCCGAAGCTTGAAAAAACAGACTCACGCCGAATCCGGCAGGAGTCTGTTTTCTCTGTAAATCATTCATCTTCCAAACTCAAGATTTTGGTTTCACCGCTTCACCGGTTGCAGCTGACTCGTACAACGCATGGATGATCCTTTGCACGATCACCCCTTGCTCTGGGGTACACAGCGTGTCAGTCCCTGTTAAGCAGGCTTTCACAAAACGCTTAATCTCCAAATCATGATAGTCTCCAGAGGGGAGATAGGCGGGGGTGAGATCCAACAGAGCACCGTGCTTTTCTTGATAAATCTGCAGCGGAAACACATCGGCTCCTCCTTCGTCGCCCATGAGGGAGACTTGCATCACATCATTCTTTTCCACATTGGCCGCAAAGGCGGTCTCCAACGTTAATGTGGCTCCGTTTTTAAATTTGATCATGCCGATGGCCATATCTTCGATAGAATAGTTCTTCCAATCCCATGCCCCCATCAATCCCACGCCTTCGCGGTTGCCTAGCTTCTGATAAGTACTGCCCAGCACGAGTTCCGGTTGCGGATAGCCCATCAGGTACAGGGCTGTATCCAGCATATGTACCCCAATATCGATCAAGGGACCGCCACCCTGCAATTCCTTGTTGGTAAAAACACCCCAACCGGGAATTCCCCGTCGGCGGATGGCATGCACTCGAGCGGCATAAAGTTCCCCTAATTCGCCGGCATCGATAAACCGTTTCAACACTTCCACCTCTGGCGAATGTCGATAATGGAAACCATAGGTTAGAATCTTGCCAGCCTGTTTGGCAACCTGAGCCATCTCTTCCGCTTCTTCCGGTGTCATCGCCGGCGGCTTTTCACACAAGACATGACACCCCTGTTTCAGGGCAGCAATCACTGCAGGAGCATGAAATTTATTGGGGACACATACGCTGACTGCGTCTAGTTCCACCTCGGAAAACATCTGTTCATAGCTGGCAAAGACATGAGGCACCTCATACTCTTCCGCCAATTGTTCGGCCTTTTCCTTGGCCACGTCTGCTACAGCCACGACACTTACCTGGTCTCCGCACTTTTGATAGGCAGGTAGGTGAACCCCCTTGGCGATCCCGCCTGCACCGATGATTCCGACTCGTAATGTGTTGGTCATCATAATTCCCGCCTCTCGCTGTTATCGGTTTAATAGGATTCCATCAAGCGTGTTGATTAGCCATATTTTGTATAGGAAGATCGTGGTTCTACCACACTCCCATGCCATCCTGCAAGGAAGCGAAGACTGTCCGCTCTGAATCCTCCGGGCAGGGGCTAATCCTGACGGAAGCAACACTAAGCGCCCTCTCTATACTCTCCACTGGGTAGAATGTCAAAGGCCGCTTTGGCAACACACGATTCCCTTCCGCCACCTATTTTCTCGTTAATCAACAGCTCTGGGATTCCATCTTCACTCTACGCTCTTCTTGATGGCTTAACCGGGCTGCCTCATTGATTGCCGTCAGTCCAATCACATCTTCTTTTGTAATAGTAGGTTCCTTACCATCTCGGATCCGATCCACCCACTGCTCCATCGGCGACGACAAGGGGGTGGGTAGCTGCTCCGGCTGGTGCCAACCCTGTTGGGAACTATGGTTGCTGTTGACACGGATCGTGGAATCGGTGACGATCACTGAGCCTTCCGTCCCATGGCATTCCAACAGAAAGGGACTGCCACCAGAGACAAACCCGGCTTCGATTACACCCAATGCACCAGATGCATACTCGACAATCACCGTCGCGTTATCATCTACTTCTCCTCCCAGAAAAGAGGAGAGGCGGGCCTGTACAGCGGTGGCTGTACCGGCCAGGCGATTGGTCAGATAGATCGGGTGAGCACCCAGATCGATCAGCGCTCCTCCACCGCACGCCACCGGATCAAAAAAGCGTTGCGGAAGCCATCCTTGTCCCTCAGGACCTGAGGGCACAGCCCCGTTGTGTGCCAGCCGGCAACGAATAGTCGTCAAGCGCCCGAGTAAACCTTGGTCCAAAGCCTGCTGGGCATATAGATAGGCGGGCTCTGTCAGTCGCGGCAAGGAGACCATCATTTGCACCTGAGCTTCCTCCACTGCCGCATATATTTCTTGGCAGTCTGCCACCGTGAAAGCCAGCACCTTTTCGGTGAATATGTGTTTTCCCTTGCGGGCGGCTGCGATGATGACCTCCTTGTGCAAATGGGTCGCTGTATCGACAATCACTCCATCGATGGCTGGATCCTCCAGCACTTGATTCAAGTCAGCTTCAAAAGGTACCCCCAGTTCCGTCGCCCACTCCTGTCCCCGCTGGGGATCTTCATCCCACACCTTAGCGATGGAAAGATGGGGATGCTCATTAGCTTGGCGGGCATAGTCAGGAGCATGAACATGCCATTTACTCAACAATGCTACAGAGATCATACGGTTTCTCCCCATTTCTTGGTCTAATTTTTACCCTTTGATACCAGTAAACGTGATTCCCCGGATAAAAGTCTTCTGCAAGAAGAAAAACAAGATCACAACTGGTAAGGTCATCATCGTGGCGACGGCCATCATCAGTCCCCACTCAGGCCCCCTGAGATTATGAAATTGCTGCAATCCCAAGGAAAGCGTATAAGATCCCGGATCTGTCAGATACAGGAGGGGACCGATGAAATCTGTCCAACTGGCCATAAACTGAAACAAACCTACAGCCAATACAGCCGGTTTAGCCAAAGGCAACATGATCTGCCAGTAAATGCGAAATTCCCCTGCCCCATCGATTCTAGCAGAATCCAACAATTCCGTGGGCAATCCGAGGAAAAATTGGCGCAATAAGAAAATATATAGCGGTACACCAAAAAAGGCTGGAATAATCAACGGCAAGGGGGTGCCTACCCAACCTAATTTTTCGAACATGATAAATAGGGGAATCATGGTCACCTGAGTAGGAATCATCATGACGGCGATGGTGATCGCAAAGAAGATTTTATTCCCTCGCCAACGTAACTTGGCAAAACTGTATGCGACCAAAGGGCAGGAGATCATGGCACCGATCGTACTCGCAAGAGTGATAAACAACGTGTTTTTCAAATAGGTGAAGAAGGGGATGTACTCCATCGCATCCGCATAGTTAGACCAAGTAAAAGGACGTGGAATCCATTCCGGAGGCCAAGTAAAGATTTGTGTAGATGGTTTCAGAGATGTGGAGACCAGCCAGATAAACGGAATGATAAAAAAGGCGGAGGCGATGATCAACACAGCATGCGTCAACACGGATCGTAGCCTTTTCTTCATCTTTGGATTCACTGAGACTCACCCCTCCTCATTTACCCTGATAATGGACCCAGCGCTTGGATGTCCAAAAGATCAAGCCGGTTAAAATCATGATAATAATGAAAAGAATCCAGGCCATCGCCGAAGCATAACCCATTTTAAAATACTTAAATCCGTTGTCGTACAGATACATCACATAAAACATAAGCGAGTTGGCTGGGGTGCCCTGTCCCTTGGTCAAGGTGTACGGCAGGGTGAACTGTTGAAAGGCCCCGATCACTCCCATCACCAGATTGTAGAAAATGACCGGAGTAAGCAACGGCAACGTGATGTGCCTAATTTTATGAAACCAGTTGGCCCCATCCACATCCGCTGCATCATAATAATCCTGTGGGATATCGTGGAGACCAGCCAGGTAGATGATTACTGCTTGGCCAATTCCCCACAGGGACATTAAGATGAGGGAAGGTTTGGACCAAATTTCACTGCCCAACCAGGCGGGACCATCGATCCCGATCGAAGCCAGTAGCCCGTTGACCAGACCGAATTGAGGATTTAACAACCACATCCACAAGACTGCCAACGCCACCTGAGGGACCAGTGTCGGCAAAAAATAGATGGTCCGGTAGATCGCCATTCCTTTCACTTTCAGGTTTAAAAAAAGGGCCAAGCTGACTCCAAACAGAATACTGAGTGGTACAAAAAAGATCGTAAAATAGACCGTATTGTACACAGATGCTAGAAAGACTTTGTCATGCATCAACTCGCGATAGTTATCCAACCCGACAAACTGCCCTGGCTGCAAAATACTGTACGTCGTAAAGCTGTAGTAAATCGATGAAACGAGTGGGAAGGCGAAAAAAACGAGTAGACCGATGATCCAAGGGGCAGCAAACATCCAACCCCAGAAACGCTCCCGCCTGTTCGATGATGCCCTCATCTTCTTCCGCTTCAAAGGAGGAACCTGCATCGTCGTCTGTTGCTCTGTGTTTGCCATACTGTGACCTCCTCTTCTCCAGAATCAGGGGAAAGAGGGTACCCTTTCCCCTGTGGATCATCTATTTGTTGAGTGCACCGTTGACTTTATTTGATACCGCTTTCAAAAGTTTTTCTGGAGTATTCTTCCCACGGATGGCCAAGTCTCGAGCTTTGGTCAGCTCATTCCACAACAGAGATCCTTCTGAGATGACCGGTCGATGATGGGCTTGGAGCAGGCTGTCCACAAATTCTTTTTTAATCGGATCGTCTTTGTACAGTTTCTCATTGATCGATTGAATGGAGGCAAAGTTACCGGTCATCTTACTGTAGATTTCCTGTCCCTCGGGTCCGGCGGCAAATTTCATAAACTCCCATGCTTCCTTCTCATGTTTGGAACCTTTGGGAATGACAAAGCTAAACCCGCCCGCCCATGTGGTAAAATTGTCCCCGGTCGGTGTGGGGATCGGAGCTACACCGTAATTTAGATCCGGTTTATACTTTTGAATTCCGCCGATTTGCGTTGGTACATTCACCATCATGCTAAGTTGTCCAGTGAGGAAGGGGCTTTCTGCCGCTGAACCTGCCGAATCTGTAAAAGCGGTTACATCCTCGATGCCATATTTCTTGGCGTAATCCGCCATCCACTGCAAAGATTCCACAACCTTGGGATCATGGGCGATCACCTTTCCGCTCTTTTCGTCGTAAAAGTCACCGCCAAAGGCCCATCCCCAGGTATAGAGCCAACCCTGGCCATACCAAGGAACAAAGCCGATTTGTTCAAAGCGATTCCCTTTCTTCACCGTCAATTTCTTAGCTGCCTTTTCCAGTTCGGCGATGGATTTCGGTGGTTTTTCCGGATCTAAACCCGCTTCCTTAAAATGATCTTTGTTGTAAAACAAAAGTCGCGAATCAGAATCCATCGGCAAACCGTACAATTTGCCCTTGTATGTGGCTTCGGCGATGGCATAGTCATAGTAGGACTCGTTATCGATGCCTGCTTTTTTCGCCTGCTCAGTGATCTCTGTCAGTGACCCTTGTTCTGCCCATGAGCCGATTTCAAAACGATCAAAGTAGGCCACATCTGGTGGATGCCCCCCCGCAATCGCCGCCAACAGCTTCTCATTCTGTCCTTCCCCCTGTTGCGCAATATAGACGGGTTTTACTTTTGTTTCTGGATTTTTTTCGTTGAACTTCTTTACGATCTCTTCCAGTGCCTCCTTCTCTACATCTGTCGTCCCATGCCAAAAGGTGATTGTCCCCTCATCACTCGATCCACCATCTCCAAACAAGGAACAACCCGCTGCCAGTGTGGACAACGCCGTCACCATCACCAGCGACAACCAACCTTTTTTCTTCAGGCCACCCATGACGGAACCCTCCCCCTCTTACGTATTTTTAGATAATTATAGTTCTGGGTTTTGGACATACTCATCCCACAATTGGTCCAAAGTTTTGCCCGTGAAATGAGCAAAGTCATCCGGACTGTAGGTCCCTGCTTGCAAACGGCGATGCAAATCATCCACAATGGTATCCCGCTGGTGCTTCTCCAGCCACAACAGAAAGCGGGCGGCAACGCGATAGCTGTCGGTATAATGCTGCCCTTCACTCACTTCCGGCAGAGACCAGCTCTCGTCATTGGGTCCGAAGAGATACCGGGAGTAGTCAGCAATCCCTTCGGTTAACCACACGGTCTCCTCGTCATAACGAGGATATCCTTGGGCGACATGGGTTAACTCATGGGTCAATAAAGCGATATCCTGGGGATTGGACCGGATCCATTCCGCATTCACTGTAATCACATTTCCATTCGCATAGGCGACACCGTCAAAATTTTCAATTCTCAAAATGACAGAGGTCTCTATTTTGCCTTCAGCTGAGAAGCGCTCCACAATACGAGGATACACATCGAAATACGTGTCCACAAATTGCTGAATCGTCTCGCTTAAATTGGGATCGCCTACTCTGTCCTCCACAGTTAGAACGTATTCATGCTGCTGATACACATTTTTTCCCACAGAGGAAACCTCATCCGCCTTTGCTGTGGCGATCTGTGGCGCGGCTTGAACCGGTTGCACTGCCAGCAAACTGCACAACGTTGTCGTACAGACTACACCGAAGGCGACTTTTTTCATTTGTAAAACCTCCTGTTTTTTTTAGTACTTTCTGAGTCTGTTGGGATGGGGTTTCATATGACCTTTTTGTTGTACTGGCGATCCAATGTGAAACCCAACCCTCCCCGCATAGCGCAGAGAGAGCCAGCAACCCTAGGAACGACTGGTATCCTGTCCTATGACGACTTTTTCACAACACTTCTAGATGGACGCCCCTTTTTCTGGAGATTGGGAAACTTTTCGCTCAAAATCGACATGATGGATTTCTTGCTCCACTGCGTCGAGGAGTTTGGAAAACTCCTTCATCGCTTGAGACGAATCCCCCTTTTTCAACGCATCCAGCAACGTGACGTGATAGGGAAAAGAGTTATCAAAGATAGACTCAATCCCAAAGGGATTTTTCCAAAATTCATCGAGATTGTCGCGAATGGAATGAATGATTCCCTCTAAAATGGAATTTTGAGAGGCCCGGTACAACACTTGGTGGAAAGAGGCATCCGCCTTGGATGCTTCTCTTCGATTACCAATTTTCAGGAAATATTGATACTGAGCTAGATAATCCTCCATCTCCTCCAATTGCTTTTGGGTTATACGTTCAGCCGCCAATTCCACTGCTTTTCCTTCTAGGGCACGGCGCACTTCACTCATCTGCAACAGGAAGCTCTTTTCATTCTCGATATTGATCTTCGTTTCAATCCGGTATACATTGGCGTCTTTAACGAAGACCCCCCTGCCGTTGATCACCTCGATCACTTCAATGGCTTCCAGAAATCGCAAACCCTCCCGAAGAGAAGAGCGGCTGACGTTCATCTGTTTCATCAAACGGTCAACCGAAGGCAACTTGTCTCCTTCCTGCAAGCGCTGGCTCTTGATGTAGTCTTTGATTTCATCGGCAACCATCTTGCTTAATGAAACTTTTTTAATTTCTCGCATCCCGCTTCCTACCTCCATCACTTGACCGAGATATCAGACTATCTACCTATACGATAGGTATAGTATATTTTGAAAATTTGGCTCCCGTCAAGTCTGTATAGGTAAAAAAAGCGTGGGAGAACAATAGCTACCCAAAGCTACGATTGTACCGCAAGTGTTGCATATAAAGTGGGCACTTAGGGCTGTTGATTAACCAGAAAATAGGCAGCGGAAGGGAGTCGTGTGCTGCCAAAGCGACTTTTGCGCCATGGGCACTACAATCTGAAATTAAGGTTGTGCCACAAGGCACTACAATCTGAAATTAAGATTGTGCCACAAGGCACTACAACTTGATGGGCTGAAGTTAGAATGAAGGTAGCCACCCTCCCGCCTTACGAGAGGGCGCTTAGGGGCAACATCCTTCCTTGGGTTGCTTCCGTCAGGCTTTGCCCCTGCCCGATGGTCAGATTTGGAGCGGCCAGTTTTCACTTCCTTGCCGGATGGCAACGGTCGCGTGGGTGAACACGATCTCCCCACCCAAAGTATAGCTGATCAACACACCTGAGATAATCAACACACCTGTAGGGCACTCTCACCTTTCCGTTACAAAGAACATCATTTGTTCCGTTGCTTGTGATTCTCACCGGTCAAATTCAGCAAGTACTGGATTAAACCATCCTGCTGTTCTTTTGTAACCCCGGCATCTTCATCCGCCCAATATTCATGTCCAATCCCTTGGACGTGTACATCCCGCAATGCTTTTACCGAGTGATTGGCCTCTATCACCCTTTTGCGAAGGCGGCGATCCACCAATGCCCGTAGACTATTGGCTGGATCCGGTTCAATTCCTTTGTAAATGGTTCCCGGTATCCCCAGTTGAGTTTTTATATCGGGACCGACTGCCACCCCACCGTCATGCAAGTAGGGTGCGGACCAATATAATCCAATCAACCCCTTCACTTTATAGCCTCCTGGAGAATTTCCGTGAGCAAAACCTAGTTTAATTTGTTCAGGATCCAAATGTTGGATGGGTACATCCAGGACTTTTGCATCCTTTGGTATCGGAACGGGAGTATCAAAGGAGTAGACCGATGTCGGTCCAAAAATTTTTCCCGTTTTTTTCAATGCTTGTGCCCGGGAGGGCTCTGTCCCAATCCCCCGTGCATCCATTATCCGGTTGTTTGTAAAAGCACGGCCGGCATGGCAACTCATGCACTTCGACTGGAATAACCGTCGCCCCTCTTTCATCATTTGGGGATCATGCTTAGATTTTGCAGGGGGAGGCTCCAGTCTGTTTTGCCATGCCGACATGGCATTCACCTGCTCCCCGACTTTGAACCCAGGGGAGGAAATGAGCAACCCGTCGGGTGCCATCAGGTTTAATTTCGGGAAGGAAGGAGACTGAACCATTTCATTTATGCCGGGAACACCTGGCGTTGGATCCACAGCTGTAAAAAAACTGGAAGGTTTTTTTCCTTTTTTGGGATCATACCTGAACTTTGGATTGGCGGCATTCTGCAGGATCGTTCCCAAATATACCTCCTGATCTATTCCAAATAATGGCGAGCTATTCTCTGCCTGGCCGAGGGAATCGGAATTTTGAGCATGTACATTGTTACTGAATGCGCTCAATCCATGAAAGGGCCCCGCAGTAGCAAATCCACTCCATCCATAAGGATGGTCGCCTTTGGTGAATGAGTCAGGAATTTGGGCAGGATTGCTGACCATATCAATCGTGGAATCAAAGTTTCCCCGCGGCCATTTCAAAAAGGTGGAATCCACTGCATCTTCCAGTTTTTCAGGGTCGGGGAGGCCATGCTTTTTTCCGGTCGAAGTGGTGACTTTCCGCTTGGTTTCAGTCAGGTAATTTTCCAGACCTTCAATCTGGGCATGAGTGAAATAAGCGGTTGAATTTGTTGCCAACCCCATGAGCAGCCCCGCGTTTAAGTCTCGGTTGGGTGCTCCTTCAATCACATTTTTCGAGACAGAATCTACACTTGCATGACAGGCGGCACATGAAACGCCCACTTTTAGTTTTCCTTTCGACCATTTAACTGGCATGCCCAGTGGTGCATAAGCTCCCTTTGGCACATCAATACCGGTATCGACCAGTTCCCCTTTTTTGAATTTTTTCCCCCCGACAACGGCATCCTTTGCAAGTTCCACTCTTAGATTGGTGGTTCCTTCACCTTGTAATTTCAGAATCGCTTTAGTAATACTGCCGATCGTCAAGGGCCCATTTACAATTCCCATAATGTCTGTGAGAAACACTTCATTTCCGAATGTTTCCTTGTAAAAAGCTTCTCTCCCGGTACGAAGAAATGCATCATCAATGATCCCTTCTTTTGAAGGATCCAGGTTTCTATTACTGGGGCCTGTATAGCCGGAGAGATCAAACTTTTGCTCCTTTGATCCGGATCCTATTTTGGCTTGGGTTCCGGCTTTCACCTGAACCACCTTATCCTCTGGAGGCATATAGGCATATTCAGGCTCTGTCATATAGATTGTCATGATTATCACAAACAAAACCAGAAAGGCAATAACCATCCAAAGTCGACCCTTCTTTTTGTACGCCATGCCAGAGTTATACACCTTTCCTCTATATTCAAACAACCATCCATAACATACTCTATAAAGAATAAAAGTATACGGAATCCCAGGTGTGTTGATTAGCCATATTTTAGGCAGGAACACAAGCAATATTTTACGATGGGAGCAAGGGGAAGAGTGAAAGGATCGTTTCGTTCCGTTCCCAACATCCGCTTGTTGGTTAATCAACAGCCCTGTTTTCGGATTACATATCCAACGAAGTTTTACGTACACTACTTTTTAATGAAAATAAAGGGGTGAATAATTATGAGGCTAGGACAACATGAAGCCTTGGAGTTACATGAATTGGGGATGTTAAAAACCAACTGCATCGCGAAGTGTTCGATGATGCAATCCCTGGTGAATGACAGTCAATTAAGCCAGTTGATGCAATCGGAGGTAAAGACCGCCCGTCAGCATCTTCAAGAAATCCAAGGTCTGCTCACGCAAAATCAAGGAGGGATGACTCAATGACTCAAATGAATCAGATGAAACAGATGGTGGCTGGTCAGGGACAAATGAACGAAAGCTTGATTTCCGTCGATATGCTACTGGCTGCCAAAAATGGCGTTCGGAACACCGCATTTGCCCTGACAGAAGCCTCCACTCCGGAAGTTCGGGAAATGCTGAAACGCCAGTTACAAGATTGCATCAACCACCATGAGCAAGTGTACGCCTACATGGAACAAAAGGGATGGTATAACGCCAAAGACTTCTCCAAACAAGTGCAAGTCGATCAGCAAATGGCTCAACAGGCACAACAAATGGTTCATCCTAGCCCACAACCATAAGCTTCAGGGTTGAATTAAGGCCGTCTTCCGGTCACGGTGGATGGCCTTTTTATATTTAATGTCAGGCGTGTTAATTAGCCATATTTTGGGTGGGGAGATCGTGTTCACCCACGCGACCGTTGCCATCTGGCAAGGAAGTGAAAACTGGCCGCTCCAAATCTTCCGATCGGGCAGGGGCAAAGCCTTACGGAAGCAACACAGGGAAGAATGTTGCCCCTAAACG